>NZ_LJHZ01000030.1:0-60046 GCF_001296055.1 Novosphingobium sp. AAP93 | reverse complement strand
GAACGGCCCTCACCAGCTGCCGGTATTCTCCATGCTCGCCCACGGCTCGGCGGGTTCGAGGTGGCCATCCTGCAGCAACTCGATCGAGATGCCGTCCGGGCTCTTCACGAAGGCCATGTGGCCATCGCGCGGGGGACGGTGGATGATGTGGCCCGCGGCCTGGATCCTCGCGCAGGTCTCGTAGATGTCGCTCACCCGGTAGGCGAGGTGGCCGAAGTTGCGCCCACCGGTGTAGACTTCGCCCGCGCTGCCGTCTTCGGGCGGCCAGTTGTAGGTCAGCTCGACCTCGGCCACGCCTTCCTCGCCCGGCGCCGCAAGGAAAATCAGCGTGAAGCGGCCCTTCTCGCTGGAGAACCGGCGAACTTCCTTCACGCCGAAGAGTTCGAAGAAGGCGATCGTCGCCTCCGGGTCGGTCACGCGGATCATCGCGTGGAGGAACTTGGTCACCGTAGTGTCTCCTTGGTCATTCAAACTCGGTTCATCGACAGAATCGCACAGTTCATCGCAGGGCGAGACGCCCGACAGGGAGACCATGCAGCCATGACTACCGATAGTGAGCCCGCCGCCGATTCCCAATCCTTTCTTGGCCGCCTCGCCCCGTCAGGCATTGCGCGCCCGATGCTGGCCGCTGCCGGCGTGCTTGCGGTCGGCATGGTTGTCGGCGGCTATCTCCTCGGCGACGGCCTGCGCCGCAGCCGGGAGGCGGACCGTGCCGTCACCGTGCGCGGCCTTGCCGAGCGCGAAGTGACCGCCGATCTCGCCACCTGGACCATCGCCTACTCCGCCACGGCCGAAGACATGGGCAGCGCGCAGGCCAGCGTCGATCACGACAGCCAGGAAATCCGCGCCTTCTTCGCCGGCCTCGGCTTCCCCGCCGAAGCACTCCAGCCGACCGGCGTCAACGTCAGCACCAGCACCGACAACGGCGTGACGCGCTTCACCGTGCGCCAGCGGATGGCACTGCGCACCACCGACATCCGCCGCGCGCAGGATGCCGTGCGCCGCCAGTTCGACCTCGTCCGGCGCGGCGTGATGCTCGAGGAAGGGTCCGGCATGGCCTATACCTTCACCGGGCTCGACAAGATCAAGCCCGCCATGGTGGCCGAGGCGACCAAGGACGCCCGCCGGTCCGCCGAACAGTTCGCCAAAGACAGCGGCACCGGCGTCGGCGGAATCAAGAACGCGACGCAGGGCTACTTCGAAGTCAGCGCGCGCGACGGGGATGGCGGCGGCGGCTGGGGTGTGTCGGACACGCCGTTCAAGAAAGTCCGCGTCGTCACCACGATCGATTTCTATCTGCGCTGACCGAACTGCAACGGGCTCAGAACGAGGCGGTCAGCGAGACCACGCCGACCGGCTTGGTCGTGCGGAGGTAGACGTTCGAGCACGCCGCGATCAGGGCGGGCGAGGAGGCACGGCTGCACGGACCGCGCCCGGCAAAGTCGCTGCGGGTCATGCATGTGCCGACTACTCAGGCATTGAGCGCGAGGTTCATATACCTTGCGGTAATCCCGACGTTCTAATCGGTGGATTCCTTCGGGAAGCCGCCGCCGGTGTGCGCGATGTGCGGATGGACGCTCAACGGAGTGCCCGGGATCGCGCAGCCCAGCTCGGCGCAGACATAGGTATTGCCGCGATGGGGCGACGTGAAGTTACAGTTGAGCACGTTCTGCACGGACGCCGCTACGGCGAGGCACAGGGCAGCAAAGGTTGCGGCCATGAGGGCCTTGCTGGACATACGCATGCGGGTTCCCTTGTTCCGTGGTTCGCGTCGTTCCGCCTGCACCAGAGCGTGCCAACGGCTGGTCGCGCCTTTCCCACGGTCTGTTGCAATTCCGCACCATGCAACACGCTCGCCTTGTATGGCCAAAACGAAGGCCCATATATCTTTAGTCAGGCCGGTTATTGATGCTCAAACTGCTGCGTTCCCTTCTCGACTACCGCACCGAGCCGGAGGTGACTCCATCGGTCCCGGACGGTCAGCGCGTTTACGCGATCGGCGATATACACGGCCGCTACGACTTGCTGTGCCGGATGATCGCGCGGATCGAAGCCGATGAAGTCGGTCGCCCCGCTGCGGATACGACTGTCATCCTGCTTGGCGACCTTGTCGATCGTGGGCCGGACAGCGCGGGCGTGATCGCCACCGCACGCGAATGGGCCAAGCGCCGGAAGGTGCGCATCCTTGCCGGCAATCACGAGGAAATGTTCCTCGGCAGCTTCGAGCGCGATGATACGCTGCGCCATTTCCTCCGCCATGGCGGACGCGAAACCTTGCTCAGCTACCCCATAGAGCCCGACGTCTACAGCCGCGCCACGCTCGAGGAATTGCGCGCAATCATGCGCGAGGTGGTTCCGGCGGAAGATGTCGAGTTCATGATGTCGATGGAAGACCGCATCCAGATCGGCGACTACGTCTTCGTGCATGCCGGTGTGCGCCCGGGCGTTCCGCTCGAGGAGCAGAAGGTCTCGGACTTGCGCTGGATCCGCGGCGAGTTCATCGAAGGCCCGGAAACGCGCAATTTCGCGGTCGTCCATGGCCACACGATCCTCGAGACCCCTCACGTCTCGCCGCTGCGCATCAGTCTCGATACGGGCGCCTATTCTTCCGGCCTGCTTTCAGCCATCGGTCTCGAAGGAACCGCGCGCTGGCTGATTTCGGTGCAAGGCGAACCGGCTGCGGAAGCGGCCTAGTCGTCGAACAGGACGGTGCGCACCGCGCCGTCCGCCCGGTACACGGGCGAATCACGATTCACTTCGTACATCCGGTTCCACGTCGCTGTTGGCCCCAGCCCGACGAGCGCATCGCGCATCTGCGCATAATAGGTGTGCTGGAAATGCGCGACGAGCGAGGCATGGTCCTCCCACAGCTCGTGCACTGTCACCCGGTTCGGCACGCAGGGATCGGCGGCAAAGCAATACTCGAGGCAGCCGGGCTCCTCGGTGCGCGTCTTCCACTGGATCGGACCCGTCAGCCGCACCGCTTCGTCGCGCGTGGCCTCATCGGCAAACTCCAGATAGGCGTGAATGACCACCTGCGGCATGGCGAGATCTCCTTTCGCCCGCCAATCAAGCACAGCGCGCCCGGGGGCGCCCCTATTGATAAACGCAGGTATCGTAGTCCGCGCGCACCGTGGTCACCCGCTTGGCGATCACATTGCCATGGCGCCGCGTGAAGCCGGTCGCCCCCGTCACCGCGCGCACTTTGGGCTGGGGGAAGGCTGCAGCAATCCGCGCCGCCTCGACCCGGCTGAGCTGCGCCGCCGATTTCTTGTAATAGCGCTGCGCCCCGGCTTCGACGCCATAGGTCCCGATCCCCGTCTCGGCGACGTTGAGGTAGACTTCCATGATCCGCCGCTTGCCCCAGATCGTCTCGATCAGCACGGTGAACCAGGCCTCCAGCGCCTTCCTGAGATAGCCGCCACCCTGCCACAGGAACACGTTCTTGGCCGTCTGCTGGCTGATCGTGGAGCCGCCGCGGATGCGTCCGCCTTGCTGGTTGCGTTCCCACGCCTTGAGGATCGCATCCTGATCGAACCCATGGTGCTCGCAGAACTTACCGTCCTCACCGGCAATCGCGGCGTCGACCATGTTGCGATCAATCTGGGAAAGCGGCACCCATTCCTTGGTGATGCCGTTGGGATCGAAGATCATCGTCAAGGTGACGGGCACCGGCACGAAACGGTAGACCACCACCATCGTCACGCTGAGGAACAGGAACGCCGCGACCAGCCGCGTCAGAAGCCAAGCCACCTGATGCAGCAGACCCGGACGGCGGCGGCGCGCCGGGAAATACCCCTCGTTCTTGAGCTTGTGTAATTCTTCGTCCATGCAACTGCGATAATACCCCGCAGAACGCCGCTGGCAATCGGGAGCACAGGGCTTTGCACCGCACCGTCCGCGTCATTCTGGCAGCTTTGACCGTGCTGGCCTCGGTGCTCGCCCCCACGATCGCCCGCGCCGATGATGGACCCGACTTGTGCGCCAACCGCCCGGGCCTCGGCACACCGCCCTGCACGCTGCCCGCAGGCGGTATCATGGTCGAACTGGCTGCGGTAGGTTGGGAGCGCAGCACCAGCCCCGGCAGGCGCGACGATAGTCTGGTCCATGGCGATGCGCTGTTCCGCGCAGGCCTCGGCCGCGCGACCGAGATCGAAATAGGCCTCGGCGGCTGGACCCACAGCTTTAGCCAGGCTGGCGCCATCAGCGATGCGGCGAGCGGTCTTGGCGATGCGACGTTCGCGGTGCGCCATGGCTTTGGCAGCGAAACGGGAGCAAAGTTTGCCGTGCAGGCCTATGTGGCCGTACCCGTCGGCCGTCCACCCGGCGGTGCCGGCGATTGGGGCGCGGGTGTGCTGCTCCCTATCGCACTGCCCTTGCCTGCCGGTTTCACCCTGATCGCCACGCCGGAGATCGCTGCTGCCGTGAACGCCTCGGGCCGGGGTCGCCACCTTGCTTGGGGCGCCGTGGCAGGCCTCGAGCATGCGCTGACCCGTGCGGTGTCCCTATCCGCCGAATTGTCCGCTTTTCGCGACGAAGACCCGGAGGGCGTCGCCACCGAAAGCCGCCTCGCCCTCGCCGCCGCATGGCAGGTCTCGCCTTCACTGCAAATCGACATCGAAGTCGATATCGGGCTTACCCCGTCCGCACCCGATCACGCCCTGCTGCTGGGCTTTGCGCACCGGTTCTGATCAGAACTCGGCCCGAAACCGCCCCGTCACGCCATCAGCAGATGCCGCTCACCGGCAATGCGCTGCATCGCCTTCTGCAGCTTCTCGAACGCGCGCACCTCGATCTGGCGCACGCGCTCGCGGCTGACGTTGTAGACCTGGCTCAGTTCCTCGAGCGTCTTGGGCTCGTCGATCAGGCGCCGGTCGGTCAGGATATGCCGCTCGCGCTCCGACAGGCTGTCCATCGCCTCGACCAGCAGGGCATGGCGCAGATGCGCTTCCTCGGCGTCGGCCACCGTTTCGTCCTGCAGCGGGCTGTCGTCGACCAGCCAGTCCTGCCACGAACCTTCGCCGTCCTCGCGGACCGACACGTTGAGGCTGGCATCGCCGCCCATCATCATGCGCCGGTTCATGTTGACGACTTCGGTCTCGGACACGCCGAGGTCGGTCGCGATCTTCTTCACGTCGTCCGGATGCAGGTCCGAATCCTCGAACGCCTCGAGGTTCTTCTTCATCCGCCTGAGGTTGAAGAACAGCTTCTTCTGCGCCGCGGTGGTGCCCATCTTCACCAGGCTCCACGAGCGCAGGATGAACTCCTGGATCGAGGCCTTGATCCACCACATCGCATAGGTCGCTAGGCGGAAGCCGCGGTCGGGCTCGAACTTCTTGACGCCCTGCATCAGGCCGATGTTGCCTTCGGAGATCAGCTCGCTGACCGGCAGGCCATAGCCGCGATAGCCCATGGCGATCTTGGCCACGAGGCGCAGGTGGCTGGTCACCAGCTGCGCAGCGGCCTCCGGATCGCCATGCTCCTGATAACGCTTGGCGAGCATGTATTCCTGCTCGGCCGTGAGCACGGGGAACTTGCGGATCTCGGCGAGATAGCGATTGAGCCCCGCTTCACCGCCGCCAAGGGCAGGGACCAGCGCGGTCGATTTCTTCTCAGACACCAGAACACATCCTTTCGCCGCGCCCGCTGGGAGAGGGAGGGGGCGCGAACCTCTGAAGCCAAACCCGGCTCAGGCTGTGTCGCGATACGTTCGCGGCTTGTTCCGATATATCCAAGCCGGTCGAGTCGTGCCACACAGCAAAACTATTCGCCCGCGTAGCGCCGTTCGATACAGCGCGTTTTTGGGGCATTGCACCTTTGTTCCATGCCATATGGTCAGCCACCCTGCCCTCCCAGTTCGACGATGAGCGTCCTGAGATCGACGGGCGTCGGGCTGGCGAAGCGCACCGAGTCACCGCTCGCCGGGTGGATGAAGCCAAGCTCGGCGGCGTGCAGTGCCTGCCGGCGAAAGCCGAGCCGGGCGAGCAGGGGCTTGTGCTGGGAAGAGGTGCGTCCATAGACCGGATCCCCCACTAGCGCATGGCCGATTGATGCAAGGTGAACGCGCACCTGGTGGGTTCGCCCGGTCTCGAGGCGGCATTCGACCAGTGCCGCGCCGCTCAGCACTTCAATGGTGCGGTAGTGCGTCACCGCGTGCTTGCCGCGTCCTTCCGAGACCAGCGCCATCTTCTTGCGATCCCGCTCGCTGCGCCCGATCGCCCCGCGCACCGTGCCCGCCGCCGGCACCGGCACCCCGGTCGTCACCGCCTGATAGACGCGGTGGATCGAATGGTCGGCAAACTGCGTGGCCAGCCCCTCGTGCGCCGCATCGGTCTTGGCGACGACCAGCAGCCCGGAGGTATCCTTGTCGATCCGGTGGACGATCCCCGGTCGGGCCACCCCGCCGATGCCCGAGAGCTGGCCCCGGCAATGATGCAAAAGCGCGTTGACCAGCGTCCCATCGGGATTGCCCGCCGCCGGATGGACCACCAGCCCCGCCGGCTTGTCGACGACGATGAGGTGCGCGTCCTCGTAAACCACGCTCAGCGGAATATCCTGCGCCGCCGCCTCGGCCGGTGTGGCTTCAGGCACGCGGATCGAGAACGGCGTCCCTTCGGCGGGCTTGAGCGAGGCCTGCGCCGCCGTCTTGCCCGCCAGCGCAACCCGCCCCTCGTCCATCAGCGTCTTGATCCGCTCGCGCGAAAGGCCCGAGACATCGGCCAGCGCCCGGTCGAGCCGCAGCCCGCCGGCGGGAATGGTCCCCTCGATGATCGTCTCGCATACCCCCATGGTTCGTCCGATATGGGAAGCGTGTCAGCGCCTCGCAAGAACCTGCGGCTTCGGCAGCTCCGCCCGCAGGAAATCGAGCATCGCGCGCACTTTGCCCGGAAGGAAATTCCGGCTCGGATAGATCGCCCAGACGCCGGTGTCGAAGTCGGTCGCCGCCACATCGTAAGCCGGAAAGCAATCGACCAGTCGGCCCGAAGCCAGATCGTCCGCAATCATCCAGTCCGCCAGCAACGCCGGTCCCATCCCCGCCAGCGCCGCCTCGCGCAGCCCCAGCGCGCTTGAGATCAGCAGCCGCCCGCCGACCGGCACCACTTCTTCGGTACCTCCCCCATCGCGGAAGATCCAGCGGTCGCGAAAGCCCGCCAACGTGAACCGCAGCGCCTCGCAAGCCGCCAGATCGGCCGGAGCTGCAAGCGGATGCGCAGCCAGCCATTCCGGCGCCGCCACCACCCGGTAGCGCGTCGGCACCAGCCGTGTCGCGATAAGGTTCGCTTCCTGCGCCGGGGCCAGTCGCACCGCCAGATCGATCCCCTCGCGCACCAGATCGACCTGCGTGTCGCTCATCAGCAGCTCGACCGTCAGCTCCGGGTACCGCGCGCGGAAGCGCGCCAGCATCGGCATCACGCGCACCATCCCATAGGCGACCGAGACCGAAAGCCGCAGCGTCCCCACCGGTCCCCGCCCGATCGCCCGCGCTTCCGCCCCGGCCTCCTCCAGCTGCGCCACCAGCGGCTCGATCCGCGCGAGATAAAGCGCGCCCGCCTCGGTCAGCGAAAGCTTGCGCGTGGTGCGGTGAAACAGGCGCTCGCCCAGCTCCGCCTCGATCACCCCCACCGCGCGAGAGATCGACGATGGCTCAGTACCCCTGTTGCGCGCGACTTCGGAGAAGCTCCCCCGGTGCGCCACCTCGGCGAGTATCCGCAGCGTCTCGATGTCCATGCGCCTACCTTTGCGTATTGCGCAAAAGTATATCTCTAGCGCCCGCCTTTTTCAAATTCGAGACTGATAATACTTCCGAGTCATCCACTCCAGCAAAGGCCCTCCCCATGAACCCCATCGATCTCACAGGCCGCGTCGCCCTCATCACCGGCGCCAATCGCGGCATCGGCGCCGCAATCGCCGCCCGTCTTGCTGCAGCTGGTGCCCACGTTGTCGCCACCGCGCGCAGCCTCGCAGCCGCCGAAGCCACCGCCACCACGTTCCGCGCCGCTGGTGGCAGCGCCGATGCGCTCGCCATCGACGTCACTGACTACACGGCTGTCGAGGCCGCGATTGCAGCCACTCTGGCTCGCCATGGCCGTCTCGATATCGTGATCGCCAATGCCGGCTCGATCGAACCCATTGCAAGGCTGGGTGACAGCGATCCCGCCGCGTGGAGCGCGGTCGTCGACGTCAACCTCAAGGGCGTCTACAACACCGCGCGCGCCGCGCTCGCCGCGCTGCTTGAAAGCGGGGGCACATTCCTCGCGATGAACTCGGGCGCCGCCAATGCCCCGATGGAAGGCTGGAGCCACTACTGCGCGACCAAGGCGGCGGTGCAGATGCTCACCCGCCACCTCCACAAGGAGTATGGCGAGCAGGGCCTGCGCTCGATCGGCCTCTCGCCGGGTCCGGTCGCGGGCGAGATGCAGGCAGCGATCCGCGCATCCGGCCTCAATCCGGTCAGCCGCCTTGCCGACAGCGCCTATATTTCGGCCGAAGCGGCTGCCGAAGCCGTAGCGTGGCTCTGCACCCCGGCGGCAGACCCATTCCTCGGCACCGACTTCTCGATCAAGACCGCAGAAGGCCGCCGCCTCGTCGGGCTGGACCGCCTCGCCGCCTGAACCGGACGCGCGCCAGCCTTCAGGCAACAATCAGAATGTCAGAGAACGACAACGCCGGGCGCACCGTATCGCCGAGCGTCGTGATCAGCACGGCGGCCCTGCTGCCGGTGCCATCGGGATCGTAGAACACGTTCCCGGTGGCCTGATTGTAGATGATCCGGTCCGTCGCATCGTGCGCCGCCGTACCCGCATAGAACGCGTCGGCACCCAGCGCACCAACTGCGCCCAGCGCCGTGAACACCGTCTTGCTGAAGGCGAGCTTGTCGCCGTCGCTGGCCGTGAAGTCGGTCACGATATCGAGAGAGCTGCCAAGGGTCGTGCTCGAAAGCGTCGAAAAGACGAAGGTATCGCTGCCCAGCCCGCCCGTCAGCCGGTCCTGCCCGGTGCCACCGTCCAGCATATCGTTGCCCGCGCCACCGTCGATGGTGTCCGCACCGCCCAGACCGGACAGGACATTGTTGCCCGCGTTGCCGGTCAGCACGTTGGCGTCCTTGTTACCGGTTCCGTCGATCGCGGCGGTGCCGGTCAGGATCAGGTTCTCGACATTGATCGCGAGCGTGAAACTGGCCGACGCTTCGACCGTATCGGTCCCGGCAGCCACGCCCTCGCGCACGATATCAAGGCTGTTGTCGACGATGTAGCGATCATCACCCGTGCCGCCGATCAGCGTATCGATGCCTGTGCCGCCATCCAGCGTGTCATTTCCGGCGCCGCCGTTGAGCGTGTCGGCACCGCCAAGCCCCTTCAGCACGTCATTGCCGTCCACGCCGAACAGCGAGTCCGTTCCCGCAGCGCCGGTTATCACGTTATCCAGCGTGTTGCCGTAGCCGCTGTAGGTGCCGGCATCGGCATAGGTGAAGGTCAGGTTCTCGACGAAGCTGCCCAGCCGGTAGGTCGCGAGCGCGGTCTGCACCGTATCGGTTCCCTCATTGGCCAGCTCGATCACCCTGTCGGTGGCACTGTCCACCACATAGGTGTCATCGCCGCTGCCGCCGGTCATGGTGTCGTTGCCGGTCCCGCCATCGAGCCTGTCGTTGCCGCCCAGCCCGATCAGCTGGTCATTGCCGCCGAGCCCGCGCAGCACATCATCGCCCGTGCCGCCTGTCAGCACATCATTGCCCGCGGTGCCGGTGCCGGCACCGGCCGAAATCAGATCGATGGTCTTGTCGGCAAAGCGCAGATGCTCGACATTGATCACCGTCCGCACGCCCGTATAACCGCCATTGCGCAGGCTCACCTCAAACTGGGCGGTGCCGGTCTGCACGATCTGGTAGTTGCTGGCCGCTCCGCCGAACACCGCGGTGTCATTGTTTGCGCCGCCATCCAGAATGTCGTTGCCTTGTCCGCCCACCAGCGTGTCGTCGCCCGCGCCGCCGCGCAGGATATTGTCGGTGTCGTCACCATAGATCAGGTCATCGCCGCCAAGGCCGGAGATCGCACCGACATGATCCGGACGCACCACGATGATATCTTTGCCGCTCGTCGCCTGCACGCTGCCTGTGCTGAACAGTCGGGCGATGGCGGAGCCGCTGCTCGTCCGGGAGTCGAGCGCGGTTGCCGCAAACCCGCCGCCATCGACGCCGGTTATCTGCACCGAGGTGTGGGAACCCGGGTCAAGCTGGAACGTCAGGCCGGCTCTGGTTCCGGTCCCGTCAAAGACCTGACCATACAAGCCGGCTCCGTTGCTCGAAGCGCTGTTTTGCCACGTAACCAGAAAGTTGCCGTCGTCGAGCGCGGCGACATCCGAGTTGATGTAACCGCCAGGAACGGATTGCACGAGGATCGGCGCGCCCGCTGCAGTGCCGGAACTGCCATAAAGTTGCACCCAGACATCGGTCGCAAAGCCGGCTCGCGCGGAATTCTCCACCCAGTTCACCGCGAAGCCGCCATCGGCAAGCGCGGCGATCGATACGGATTCCCTGGCCGTGCCGAGGGCGTAAGACGCAGATCCATCGACCACGATTTCGGGACCGAGCACCTGCAGCGCCGCGTCGGCAATCCGGACGACGATTGACGCGGTGGGGGACGCTGGCGGGCCATCAAACTTCAGATAGGAAAGGGCAAAGGACCCGCTGATGAGCCGAGCAGCGTCAAAAGCAATGATTTGCGACTGGCTTGTCGGCGTCGTGCTGATCTGTGTGAACCCGCTCAGGATCGTCCCGGAGGAATCGACCAGTTGCGCAAAGACATTGATGTTTTCGTTGGGCAACGACGTCCGCGACAGCACATAGAACTGATCGCCCCCGGCCGCGACGATCCGCGGAGCCGCAGCACCGGAAATGAGCGCGCTCGAATAACTTCCCGCAAGGAAGGGATCGCCGAGCGACGTACCATCCTCGTCATAGGCATGCGCGACGATGCCGCTGCCATTCGTGCCCCTGCCGCTCTCCTCCCACGCAATCACGAACTTGCCGTCGTCCAGCGCCGTTACGCTGGGGTTGAACTTGAAGCGCTGCTCGGCGGGATTGGGCGGGTCATTGACCAAGAACTGCCCGCCTGCGGTAGTGCCGTTGGCATTGAAAACCTGCGCGAGAATATTGTTCGCGCCGCTGTTTCCATCGACCCACACCACCACATACCGGCCGCCCGAAAGCCGCCCGATCATGGTTTGCTGCTCGGTCGCCAAGGGGTCGTTGTTGGACCACGTGGTCCCGAGACTATTGTACACCGCCATGACATTTCCCCCGGACCACAACCAATTTTGACCATTCCAGCGGATTGATACCGTTTTATGTCAGCCCTCAGGGTGGAACGATTGACCGCCGCTTGCCCCCCCACATCAGCCCTCCGACGTCGGGCAACGGCCCGGCGATGGTGATTAGATGACCCTCTGATGCGCGCTCCCCCGCTTGCGGGGAGCGGTTCCCGACCAGACCCGGCATCGCGGTCGATCCCGCGCGGCAGAATGAGGGGGTGGGCACCGCCCTCATCGCCGAACTGACCACACGGCTTGCCTCAGCAGGCAACCGGGTGCTGATCGTGGAGACGTCCAGCCTCGAGGGCTACACGGCGACGCAGGCGTTCTATGCCGCGCTCGGCTTCACCCGCGAAGCGCGCATCCGCGACTTCTACGAGGACGGTAACGACAAGATCGTCCTCTGGAAGCGGCTGGGCGGCTGATGGACAGGTAGCATCCTTCGATAGGCTCAGGACAAGCGGATGCTATCCCATCCCGGTTCCAACCAAAACCGCTCGTGCTGAGCTTGTCGAAGCACCATTCACAACGCTAGCCCAGCAGCATGGACTTTCACACCTACCTGCTGCGTTACGCCGATGGTTCATACTACGCCGGTCATACCGACAACCTCGAACAGCGCATCGGACAGCACCAGACCGGCGTGACCGCCGGCTATACTGCGCGCCGCCGGCCTGTGGTTTTGGTGTGGTGCGAACGTTTCGACAGCCGCGATGATGCTTTTGCAGCGGAGCGGAAGATCAAAGGCTGGAGCCGAGCCAAGAAGGAAGCACTGATTGCGGGAGATTGGGCATTGGTTTCAGAGCTTGCCCGTAATCGGCAAGGTGGCGCCACCATCCTTCGACAAGCTCAGGATGAGCGGGGTGGGGATGTATCCTTGGGGGAAGAAAGATCCGCTCTTGATGAGGTCATCCTGAGCTTGTCAAAGGGCGAACAGTCGAACAAAACTTCAGCGCCAGTGCAAACCACCCTATCACCACAAGCCCACAGCGCGATCCTGCATGCCGCCGTGCAGGCCCATCCAGAAGAAGCCTGCGGCCTGCTGTTCGGCACTGCCAGCCACATCATCGCCGCCGAGCCCACCGCCAACGTGCACCCGGAACCCGCCCGCCATTTCGAGATCGATCCTGCCGCGCTGATCGCCGCCCACAAGGCCGCGCGCGACGGTGGACCAGAGCTGATCGGCTACTTCCATTCGCACCCCAATGGCCTTGCCTGCCCCTCCGCGACCGATGCCGCCATGGCTTCCGGCGATGGCCGCATCTGGGCAATTGCGGCAGCGGGAGATGTCAGCCTGTGGCGCGATGCCCCATCCGGGTTCGAAGCGCTTTCCTACCGCATCAAGGAGGGTTAAGGCTGGTAAGTGATGTCACGCCTGCTCCATCCCTCCGTGCTTCGTGATGGCTTCCAGACGGCTCTGACCGGGACCTCGCGCATTTCGCTCAGGACTGTGTCAACCGTGTCAACCTCTTCAGCGAAAAGGCCTGAATTCTGAACATGACCCCCGATTCGCTCGAACTCGCCAGCCTGCTCTGCTCGCGGCTGTGCCATGACATGCTCTCCCCCGTCGGCGCACTTACCAATGGTCTTGAACTCCTCGCCGACGAGAAGGACCCCGAGATGCGCCAGAAGTGCTTCGAACTGCTGGAGCAAAGCGCGCGCATCTCGGCGGACAAGCTGCGCTTCTTCCGCCTCGCCTTCGGCGCGGCGGGCGGCTTTGGCGACATGGTGCCACTCGCCGAAGCGCGCCAGCTGATCGACGCGCTGGTCGGCAACAACGGGCGCATCCAGGCCAACTGGGCGCTTGCCGGTGACAGCCTGCCCAAGCCCGCGGTCAAGACCCTGCTCAACCTCGCGCTCATCGGGATCGAGGCGCTGGTGCGCGGCGGCACGCTCGATATCGCGGCGGAACTGCGCACGGATGGCGCCAGGCCCAGCAGCGAGATCGTGATCCGCGCGACCGGCGCCCGCGTGGTGTTCGATCGCACTATCGGCCTCGCGCTCGAAGGCCAATTGCCGGCGGAGGAACTCTCCAGCCGCACCGCGCCCGCCGCCATGCTGCGCGGACTGGTAGATATGCTCGGCGGCACGCTCCAGTACCACGCCGCGCCCGAAGCCCTTGTCATGGGGGCCATGCTGCCCGTCGCAGCCTGATCGCCAATGAACCGCTGGCTGGTCCACCGCGAGGTCCCCTCGCCCAACTGGAACGAGCGCAAATTGCCCGTTTCCATGGTGGTCCTGCATTACACCGGCATGCGCACGGCGGACGAAGCGCTGGAGCGGCTGTGCGATCCGGCGGCGGAAGTCTCGGCGCACTACATGATCGACGAGGACGGCACCGTCATCCGCCTCGTCGCCGAAGAGAAGCGCGCCTGGCATGCCGGCCGCTCATCATGGCGCGGGATCACCGACGTGAACTCGGCGAGCATCGGCATCGAGCTCGTCAATCCCGGCCACGAATTCGGCTATCGCCCGTTTCCCGAAGCGCAGATGGAAGCGCTGATCCCGCTCCTCGCCGATATCGTGAAGCGGCACGACATCCCCCGCGCCAACGTGGTCGGCCACTCCGATGTGGCCCCGGCGCGCAAGGAGGATCCGGGCGAGCTGTTCCCGTGGGATCTGCTTGCCCGCTACCGGTTGGCCCTCGCCAAGCCCAAGCTTGCCATCCAGTTGGTGTTCGACAACCCCGGCGCCTTCTACCTCGCGCTCGAACGCTTCGGATATGACATCACCGATCCCAGCGCCGCCGTCCGCGCCTTCCAGCGCCGCTGGCGCCCCTCGCGCATCGATGGCGAGGTGGATGGCCAGATCGGTGCGCTGCTGTTCGAGCTGCTGTTGGAACGCGACGTCGGGCGTGCTAGATAACCTCTCGCCAGGGGGCCGGGCAGCCGCGTGATCGCAAGATCCCGAGGAAAGTCCGGGCTCCACGAAACAAAGGTGGCGGGTAACGCCCGCCGGCCCCGGACTCGATCCGGGGTCAGGGAAAGTGCCACAGAGAGCAGACCGCTAACCCCGGATCCAGGTCCGGGGCAGCAAGGGTGAAAGGGTGCGGCAAGAGCGCACCGCGCGACTGGCAACAGGAGCGGCATGGCAAACCCCACCCGGAGCAAGACCGAATAGGGACTGCGCGCCCCAAAAGGGCAGGCCTGTTTCGGGCCGGCAGTCCGGGTTGGTCGCTTGAGCGCGCCCGGCAACGGGCCGCCTAGAGGAATGGCTGCCGGCGGGGATACGGTCGACTTGTGCGATACCGTCCGCGCCACAGAACCCGGCTTACAGGCCCCCTGGCAAGTACCTGTATGTGATCAAACCGTTTTCCTACCGCGGCGTGAACCGCTAGGAAGCGGCGCATGTCCGGCGCGCACCATCATCATCATGACCATGATCACGGGCACGGGCGTGGCCACGGACACCACCATCACGCTCCCCCAAGCTTCGGCCGCGCCTTTGCCATCGGGATTGCGCTCAACACCGCCTTCGTGGCGGTCGAGGCGGTCTACGGTGTGCTAGCGGGCTCGATGGCGCTCGTTGCCGATGCGGGGCACAACCTTTCCGATGTGCTCAGCCTCGCCGTCGCCTGGGCCGCCAGCGTCCTCGCGACGCGCCCGCCCTCGGCACGCTTTACCTACGGCTACAAGTCGAGCTCGATCCTCGCCGCGCTGTTCAATGCCGCACTGCTGATGATCGCGCTCGGGGCGATTCTGGTCGAGACGATCCACCGCCTGATCGCACCGCAACCAGTCGCTGCCGGGCCAGTCATGGTCGTCGCCGCCATCGGCATCGCAATCAACACCGCCACCGCGCTGCTGTTCCTGCGCGGGCGCGAACACGACATCAACATCCGCGGCGCCTATCTGCACATGGCCTCGGATGCTGCGGTGTCCGCCGGTGTGGTGGCCGCTGGCGCGCTGATTTCGGTAACCGGCGCGTGGTGGATCGATCCCGTCACCAGCCTTGTCATCGTCGGCGTGATCGCCTGGGGCACGTGGGGCCTTGCCAAGGATTCGCTGAAGATGGGCCTTCACGGCGTGCCCGCCTCGGTCGATGGCCATGCGGTCGAGCATCATCTCGAAGCCCTGCCCGGCGTCAGCGCCGTCCACGATCTTCACATCTGGCCGATGAGCACGACCGAAACCGCGATGACCGCGCATCTCGTGATGCCCGCAGGCCACCCGGGCGACGCCTTTCTGACCAGCCTCGCCCATACGCTGGAACATGACTTCGGCATCTGCCACGCAACCGTGCAGATCGAGACGACCGACCACGCCGGGCATGCCTGCGCCCCGGCCTGCCAGCCGCGCACCAAGGTGGCTTAGGAGGCCGCTGGACAAGCCAGCGCGGACCGATACTCTCCTGTCCACGCCCTTGGAAGGAGCCTCCCCATGTCCTTAGATCGCCGCACCGCCCTGACCGCCGCTCTCACCGCCGCTGCCGCCAGCGCGCTTCCTGCCGCGGCCCAGACGACCGCCGCTGCCCCCTCAGGCCCGGTCTTCGCGCCTACTCCGGCCCCGCTGCCGTTCGATCCAGCCACGATCCCCGGCCTGTCCGCCAAGCTTCTCACCAGCCACCACGACAACAACTATGTCAGCGCGGTAAAACGCATCGGCGCCATCAAGGGCGAACTCGCTAAGCTCGACATGGCGACCGTGCCCGGCTTCATGCTCAACGGCCTGAAGCGCGAGGAACTCATCGCGTGGAATTCGATGATCCTCCACGAAGTCTACTTCTCGTGCCTCGGAACCGGCGGCAAGCCCGGCGCCAAGCTCGGTGCGGCGATCGAACGCGACTTCGGCAGCTTCACGCGCTGGGCGGCAGAGTTTTCCGCCATGGGCAAGGCGCTCGGCGGCGGCTCGGGCTGGGTCCTCCTGCAATGGTCCCCGCACGACGGCCGCCTCACCAACCAGTGGGCGAGCGACCACACCCAGACACTGGCAGGCGGCGTGCCGATCCTCGCCATGGACATGTACGAACACGCCTACGCCATGGACTACGGCGCGAAAGCGGCGGCCTATGTCGATACCTTCATGGCTGCCGCGACGTGGGGCGCGGCGGATGCGAGGTTTGCGAAGGTTGCCGCATCCTAGATCCAAAAGCAGATCCCCCGCTGGCTTTCACCAGCGGGGGATCAAGATCCAGTTAGCTGGCGCGGCTGATTAGGCCGCTTCTTCCTTGCCCTTGTGCACCTGGACCGGCTCCTTGCGGCCATCGACCACATCGCGGTCGACCACCACTTCGGTCACGCCTTCCAGCGTCGGCAGGTCGAACATCGTATCGAGCAGCAAGCCTTCGACGATCGAGCGCAGACCGCGCGCGCCGGTCTTGCGTTCGATGGCCTTCTTGGCGATCGCCTCGAGTGCCTCGTCGGTGAAGGTCAGCTGCACGTCCTCAAGGTCGAACAGCTTCTGGTACTGCTTGATCAGCGCGTTCTTGGGCTCGCGCAGGATCTTGACCAGCGCCTCGATGTCGAGGTCGTTGAGCGTTGCGATAACCGGCAGGCGGCCGACGAATTCGGGGATCAGGCCGAACTTGAGAAGGTCCTCCGGCTCCGCCTTCTGGAGCAGTTCGCCCACCTTGCGCTTGTCCGGATCGGCGACATGCGCGCCGAAGCCGATCGACCGCTTCTGCAGGCGGTCGGAGATGATCTTTTCGAGACCCGCAAAGGCGCCGCCGCAGATGAACAGGATGTTGGTCGTATCCACCTGCAGGAACTCCTGCTGCGGATGCTTGCGCCCGCCCTGCGGCGGCACGGAGGCGGTCGTACCTTCCATCAGCTTGAGCAGCGCCTGCTGCACGCCTTCGCCGGACACGTCGCGCGTGATCGAGGGATTCTCGGCCTTGCGGCTGATCTTGTCGATCTCGTCGATGTAGACGATGCCGTGCTGCGCCTTCTCGACATTGTAGTCGCTGGCCTGCAGCAGCTTGAGAATGATGTTCTCGACGTCCTCGCCCACATAGCCTGCTTCGGTCAGCGTCGTCGCGTCGGCCATGGTGAAGGGCACGTCGAAGGTCTTGGCCAGCGTCTGCGCCAGCAGCGTCTTGCCCGAACCGGTCGGCCCGACGAGCAGGATGTTCGACTTCGACAGCTCGACATCGCCACCCTTGCCGCTGTGCTTGAGGCGCTTGTAGTGGTTGTGCACCGCGACCGAGAGCACGCGCTTGGCGCGGTCCTGTCCGATCACATAGTCGTTCAGCGTGACGAAGATGTCGCGCGGGGTGGGGACGCCGCCATCCTTCTTTCCGGCAAGACCGGCCTTGGTCTCCTCGCGGATGATGTCGTTGCACAGCTCGACGCATTCATCGCAGATGAACACGGTGGGGCCGGCGATGAGCTTGCGCACTTCGTGCTGCGACTTGCCGCAGAAACTGCAGTACAGCGTGCTCTTGGTATCCGATCCGGAAAGCTTGGTCATTCCTGTATCCCAGACGCCCCTCCACGAGGGGCGGGCCCGATTATCCTACTACCCGGAGGGCATTAATCAACCGGACACGAAAATAGCGAACAATCCCTGATCCAGCATCCTGTCATTATTATGCAAAATACTGGAATCAGGCCTTAATCATGCAGAGGGCGCACCGCCCGAACCATCCTCGACTCCGATCTGGTCGGACGCCGGCCGCGATTCGTACACCTTGTCGACGAGTCCGAACTTCAGCGCTTCGTCGGCTTCGAGGAACGTGTCGCGATCCATCGCCTTTTCGATCTCTTCGAGTGAACGACCCGTGAACTTCACGTAGAGGTCGTTCATCCGCGCCTTCATGCGCAGGATTTCGCGCGCCTGGATCTCGATATCCGAGGCCATGCCGCGCGCGCCGCCCGAGGGCTGGTGGACCATGATGCGCGCGTTGGGAAGCGCGATGCGCATGCCCGGCTCACCCGCTGCCAGCAGGAAGCTGCCCATCGAGGCGGCCTGGCCGATGCACACGGTCGAAACGCGCGGGCGGATGTACTGCATGGTGTCGTAGATCGCGAGGCCCGCCGTCACCACGCCGCCCGGCGAGTTGATGTACATCGCGATGTCCTTCGAGGGGTTCTCGCTTTCAAGGAACAGCAGCTGCGCCACGATCAGCGAGGCCATGTTGTCCTCGATCTCGCCCGTCACGAAAACGATGCGTTCGCGCAGCAGGCGCGAGAAGATATCGAAGCTGCGTTCGCCGCGGCTGGTCTGCTCGACCACCACTGGCACGAGCGCCCCGGTGATGGGATCCTGGGTGAAACGTCCCTGATTGCCGTAAACCGATGCGCCGTGGGCGCCGTAAAGATCGAGCATGGAGTCCTCTTTGCTAAGCCGTGCCTATGTCGCGTGCCACGGCGGGATGTTCAAGGGCGTTAACCGCGCATCCGCGCTATCAGCCATGAAAAGTGGTGCAAGATCGGCAAAATCGGCCAGCAATGTCCTTCGAGTCCATTGCGCCGGCGCATCGTTGGCACCAGATGCCTCGCAAAACAGCAAAGGGTGTTCGATGTCCAGACTTGCCGCCGCGACCATCTCTGCCGTCCTGCTCGCCGCCGCCGCCACTCCCGGAGAAGCGAAAACCTACGCACAGCACAGCCTTGTCACCTACCTTGCCCGGATCAAGGCGATCGAAAATGCGAGGCACAAGCGTGCAACCGAAACCCACGCGCCGCACAGCGTTGCCGCCTACCTTGCCCGCATCAAGGCGATCGACAAGGCAGGGCCGAAGATCAATGCCGTGATCGCGCTCAATCCGGATGCCGCCAAGGCCGAGGCAGCGGCCAAAACAGTGACCGGACCGCTCGCCGGCAAGGTCATCCTCGTCAAGGATAACATCGAGACCGCCGACCGGATGCCGACGACGGCCGGCAGCCTGCTCCTCAAGGACAACTACGCGGGCCGCGATGCACCCTTCATGGTGGGCCTGCGCGCGGCGGGCGTGGTCGTGCTGGGCAAGACCAACCTCTCCGAATGGGCCAACATGCGCTCCGGCCAGTCCTCCAGCGGGTGGAGCGCGGTCGGCGGACAGACGCGCAACCCCCATGCGCTTGATCGCTCGCCCTGCGGCTCCTCTTCCGGCAGCGGCGCGGCGATTGCGGCGGGACTGGCGTGGGGCGCCATCGGCAGCGAGACCGATGGTTCGATCACCTGCCCGGCCTCGGTGAATGGCATCGTCGGGTTCAAGCCCACGGTCGGCATGATCACACGCACCCATGTCGTGCCGATCAGCCACAGCCAGGATACCGTCGGCCCGATGACCACCAGCGTGCGCGATGCGGCGCTGATGCTTACCGCGATGGCGGGCAGCGATCCGGCGGATCCCGCCACCGCCGAAGCCAATGCGCACAAGACCGACTTTGCCGCCGGCCTTGCCACCTCCAGCCTCAAGGGTGTGCGGCTCGGCGTCCTGCGCAAGGCGGTGGGGAGCAACCCCAAGGTGATCGCGCTGTTCGACAAGGCGCTGGCCGACCTCAAGGCGGCGGGCGCCGAGCTGGTCGATATCGATTACACGCCGCCTGAAGAAATGGGCCGCGATGAATACACTGTGCTGCTCTACGAGTTGCGCACCGATCTCGCGGCCTACCTTCAGTCGGTGCCCGCCACTTCCTTCAAGGATACGCCGCCGGCCCGGACACTGGCGGATGTCATCGACTTCAACAAGGCGCAACCCAAGGAGCTCCGCTGGTTCGGGCAGAACGAATTCGAGGAAGCCGAAGCAACGACCGACACGGCCGCCTACAAGAAGGCGCGCGAGAATTCGCTGCGGCTGGCCGGGGTGGAAGGCATCGACAAGCTGCTGGCGGACAATCGTGTCTCGTTCCTCGTCGCCCCGACCGCCCCGCCCGCGTGGGCGATCGATCTGGTGACAGGCGACCATTCGATCGACGTCGGCATGGGCAGCCTTGCCGCGATCGCGGGTTATCCGCACCTCTCCGTGCCGATGGGGGCCGTCGAAGGCCTGCCGATGGGGCTTTCGTTCATGGGCACCAAGTGGGACGACAAGCGCGTGCTGGAAGCCGGAGCCGCCTATGAACGCGCACGGACGGTGCCTGTGCCCAAACCCTCGCTGAAGCGCTGGGGGGAGTAATCACCCCCGGTTCCGGCGCAGCATATCGAGCGCTTCAAGCTCGCGCTGCAGGTTGACCTGCTGTGCCTCGGCCCGGCGCAGGGCCGCTTGCTCCTCGCGGGTCTTGTGGCGGAGGGCCGACCAGCGGGCGAGCCGCCTTCCGGAATCGCGCAAGAAGAAAGCGATCATGTCGACCAGCCCCTGCCGCCGCGCCGGGACCAGCGCGCGGGCGCGGGGCAAGGGTGCGTCGGCAAGCGCGATGGCGGGTTCTGGCTCTGGTTCCGGCTGTGGTGCGACCCGGGGCTCGGCAGGTTCAATTTGTTCATCGGGAAGCGGCTCAGGTGCTGGAAGCTGCAGCGCCGTCTGGGGCACCTCCACCGCCTCTACCAGCGGTTCAGGTCGAACCGGCAGGGTCAGCCCAGGTGGTGCAATGACTTGGGCCGGGGGGCTGTAGGTCCCCAGAACAACCTTCGCTGCCGGGATAGCCGGGAGCTGTTCAGGCCTGACCGCCTTGCGAGGTTTACCGCGCGCCTTGCCCTTTTTCGCGGCGGCCTTTGCGCGCCGAGGTTTTTCGATCACCGCGCAATCGGCCGGTTCCAGAACCTGCGCCTCCCGCGCTGCCGCCAGCTTCGCAGCGGCCTTGCGGGCCTTCTTGCCCTTGGCGTTGCGGCGCTTCGGTGGGCGCTGCTCAATCAGGCCGCTTTCGTCGGGCACGACCAGCGGGATTGCCATCGAGCCGCGCAGAACAGGCACCGGTTCGTGGCGCTTGGCGGCGGGGGCTGGCAGTTTGGAAACGCATGCTGAAGGCACTGCGACCGGGGGCCGCGAAGCGAGGCGATTGCGAACGGTATGCATCGGGGGTCCCTCCCAGGAGCCGATCCTGCCCGAATCTCTCATGCGCCGATTCGTAGGGTCAATTGCGGGCGATTACGGATGCCGCGCGCATACCAAAAGGGGCGCCCCGTTGCCGGAGCGCCCCTTTGATTTTTCAATGTCTTGCGGCGAAAATCAGGCGTCAGCGGCCTTCTTCTTGGGCGCGGCCTTCTTCTTCGGAGCAGCAGCTTCCTCGGCAGAAGCGGCTTCTTCGGCCGGAGCCTCGGCAGCCTTCTTCTTGGCCGGGGCCTTCTTCTTCGGAGCAGCCGCTTCTTCAGCCGGAGCCGCTTCCTCAGCCGGAGCTTCCTCTGCAGCCTCAGCCTTTGGGGCCTTCTTGGCCGCCTTCTTCGGCGCCGCCTTGGCAGGCGCGGCTTCAGCCGGCTTGCCGCTCTCGTCGGCTTCGATCACCGCCTGCAGTTCCTCGCGGGTCACGCTGCGCTCGGTGACTTCGGCCTTGTCGAACAGGAAGTCGACGACCTTGTCCTCATAGAGCGGCGCGCGCAGCTGGGCGGCGGCGAGCGCGTCCGAGCGGATGTAGTCGATGAAGCGCTGGCGGTCCTGCTCGCGGTACTGCTGCGCGGCCTGGCGCATCAACATTTCCATTTCCTGCGCGGTCACGACGACGCCGTTGGCCTGGCCGATTTCCGAGAGGAGCAGACCGAGGCGGACGCGGCGCTCGGCGATCTTGCGGTAATCGTCCTTCTCGCCCTCGATCTCGGCGAGCGCGGCGGCGGGATCTGCTTCCTTGGCTGCTTCGGTGGTCAGCTGCTGCCAGATCTGCTCGAACTCGGCATCGACCATCGACAGCGGCACGGCAAAGTCATGGCCGGCGGCGAGCTGATCAAGCAGCGAGCGCTTCATCGCCGTGCGGGTGAGGCCTCCGTTTTCCTGCTCGATCTGGCCCTTGATCAGGCCGCGCAGCTGCTCGATGCTCTCAAGGCCGAGCGACTTGGCGAACTCGTCGTCCGCAGTGAATTCCGCAGCCTGCTTGACCGCCTTGACGGTGCAGGCAAACTGGGCGTCCTTGCCGGCAAGGTTTTCAGCGGGATAGTCGGCGGGGAACGTCACGTTGATCGTGCGCTCGTCACCCACCTTCACACCGACGAGCTGTTCCTCGAAGCCGGGGATGAAGCGGCCGGAGCCCAGCTCGAGCGGCTGGTCTTCGGCCGTGCCGCCATCGAAGGCGACGCCGTCGATCGAACCGGCGAAATCGATGATCAGCTGGTCGCCATCAGCGGCAACAGTGCCTTCCGGCGCATCGTTGAAGCGCTTCTGGCCCTGCGCGATGCGGCCGACCGCTTCGTCGATCTCTTCGTCGCTCACCTCGACGATCAGGCGCTCGAGCTTGAGGCCGTCGATGGCGGGGGCGGTGATTTCGGGCAGGACTTCCAGCGCCACGGTCAGCTCGGCGTCCTTGCCTTCCGCATAGCCCTCGGCGAGCGAGACGTCGGGCTGCGTCGCGGGGCGCAGGCCCTTCTCGGCGACGAGCTTGTCCATCGCGTTGCGGATCGAGGTTTCCAGCGCCTGCTGGTGTAGTGCCGGACCATGCATCTTGCGCACGAGGTTCGCGGGCACCTTGCCGGGGCGGAAGCCGGGCATGCGGACCTGCGGGGTGATCTTCTTGACCTCACCCTCGACAAGCGCGGCAATATCGTTCGCGGCGATGGTCAGGGCGTAGGCGCGCTTCAGGCCCTCGTTGCTGGTTTCGACGATCTGCATCTGTGATCCAACCTTCTTGTACGACCCCACGCAATCCATGGAGCGTCATAAACTGTTCAGGCCCCGCCGATCCGAAAATGGCGAGGCCACACTGCCGGCTCAAGCGGGACGGTTCTGGTGCGGGCGAAGGGACTCGAACCCCCACATCTTGCGATACTGGAACCTAAATCCAGCGCGTCTACCAGTTCCGCCACGCCCGCATCCGGCGAAAAACGAGCGCCGCCCCTATCGCAGCGCCGGGCAAAGGGCAAGTGTTGCCGATGGGGTATGTCGCGGTCGCCTGTCCCTATCCGGCAAGCCGCGCCAGCAGAGTCAGCCAGGTGCTTTGCGGTGCTGCTGGAGTAGCCGCCGGTGATGGCGCAAGGCCAGCGCATTCAAGGCAATAAACCTGAGCGCCCTCGCCCCCCAGCAGGCGCGACAGATCGCCCATCAGCTGCTGCGCCAAAGCGCCCTGCCGCTGCGCCGCGAGCGCTGCGAAATCGGTGCCAAGGCCTTTCCCGCCAAGCACATGCGCCTCACCGGCATCGCTTTGGCTGTCCGCAATCTTGGCCAGCAGCGCACTGAACGGATCGGCGTCCCCGCCCAGATAGACCGGATGCCAGCTCTGCGCGCCCGCCGCCTTCGCCGCCCACGCGAGCGCAGCGTCGATTCCACCGAACTCGTCGACGAGCCCCAGTTGCCGTGCCGTGCCGCCGTCCCAGATGCGCCCTTGCGCGATCTTGTCGATCTCCGCCGGGCTCTTGTGCCGCGAGGCCGCCACGAGGCCGAGGAAACGCGCATAGCCCGAGTCGATCTGCTGCTGGATCAGCGCCTCCGCCGTGGGCGAAAAGCCGCCGAACACATCAGGCTCACCCGAAAGCGGCGTCGTCTTCACGCCGTCGGTGCCCACACCGATCTTGCCGAGCGCTTCCTCGAAGCTGGGGATGATCGCGAAGATGCCGATCGAACCGGTTATTGTGGCTGGTTCGGCGAAGATGTGGTCTGCTGGGGTCGAGACCCAGTAGCCGCCGCTAGCCGCAAGTCCCGCCATCGAAACCACGACCGGGATCTTCTTGGCCTTCATCCGCGCGATGGCAGCGCGGATGCGCTCCGCCCCCGTCACCGAGCCGCCGGGCGAATCGACCCTGACCACGAGCGCCGAATAGTCCCCGCTGGCCGAAGCCTTGTCGACGAGATCAGCAATGCGGTCGCCGCCCGCCCTGCCCGGTCCGGCATCGCCGTCGACGATCTCGCCGGCCACCGTAACCACCGCGATCGCCTTGCCATCCGTCGAAGGCGCGCGGTCAGCGAGATAGGTATCGAGCGAGGTGCCCTTGAAATCGCCTTCGCCGCCGGCAGGGTCCTTGCCGACAATCTCGGCGACGCGCTTGCCGAACGCGATCTTGTCACCCACGCGGTCGACCAGCCCCGCCGCGACCGCCGCCTTCGCCGCATCGCCGCCCGAAGCCGCGATCCACTTGACTGGATCGCCCGTCACCAGCGCGAGGTCCGCCTTGGGCCGCGCCTTCTTCACGTCCGCCTGCCAGGCATCCCACAGCGCGGCATAGACCGCCTTCAGCGCTTCCTTCGATTCCGGCGAAGCGTCTTCTCGCGTGAACGGCTCCACCGCGCTCTTGTAGGTGCCCACCTTGAACACGTGCGCCTTGATCTTGAGCCGGTCGAGCAGCGCTTTGAAGTAGAGGCTGGTGCCTCCCGGGCCTGCGACCACCGCGCCGCCCAGCGGATCGACCCAGGCCTCGCTGGCATGGGCCGCGATCTGCACGCCGTCGTCGGTGTAGAGCCCGCCACGGACCAGCACCGGTTTCTTCGCGGCGCGCACCTTGTCCATCGCCGCGCCGACATTGGTCATTGCCACCTGGCTGCCACCGCCGAAGCTTTCGAGATCGAGCACGACGGCCTTGATGCGGTCATCACCCGCCGCCGCTTCCAGCGCGTGGACAATATCTCGCTCCTGCAGGGACTTCGTCTGCGCGCCGCCGGACAGCAGCTGCGAGGGCCGCAGCTTCGCGCGCTCCTCCACCACCGGCCCATTGAGCGCGATGTAGAGCGCGCCCGTTTGCACCGAGCCCGGCGTTGGCCTTAGCGTGAGCAAGCCATAAAGCCCGGCGAAGAACAGCAGGAGCAGGAGCAGCACGAGGCCGTCCTTGATGGCGACGAGGATCTTCCAGACCGAGCGGGCGAATTTCATGGGGGATATCTAGGTCTCGCGAGGGACGGATACCAGCCGAAACACTTGAGTGCCCTAATGAGGTGCCATAGGGGGTGGTCTTCGATGACGGAATCGAACTTTCCAGCCCAGAGCCGGTACCCCGAAGGCGGCCTCGCCTTCCCGCACCGCGATCTCACCGGCATTTCGCACCTCGCGCGGCACGAGATCCTCTACCTGCTCGACGAGGCGGAGCAGTGGCTCGCGCTCAATCGCCAGCGCCACAAGCGGGCCGAAGTGCTCTCGGGCCTCACCATCATCAACGCCTTCTTCGAGAATTCGACCCGCACGCTGCTGTCGTTCGAGATTGCGGGCAAGCGCCTCGGCGCGGACGTCGTCAACATGCATGCCGCCACCAGCAGCGTGAAGAAGGGCGAGACGCTGATCGATACCGCGATGACGCTGAATGCGATGCGCGCTGATGCCATCGTCATCCGCCACGCGAGTTCGGGCGCGGTGCAACTGATAGCCGACAAGGTCGATTGCCCGGTGCTCAACGCGGGCGACGGCAGCCATGAGCACCCGACGCAGGCACTGCTCGATGCGCTCACCATCCGTCATGCGCTGGGCCTTGCGCCGGGGAGCGACCTCAATGGACTCAAGGTGACGATCTGCGGCGATATCCTGCACAGCCGCGTCGCCCGTTCGAACATTCTCTCGCTGACCGCGCTGGGCGCCGACGTCACCGTCTGCGCGCCGCCCGCGCTGATGCCCGCGGAGATCGAGGCGATGGGCGTGACGCCCAGCCATGATTTCGACGCGGCGTTGCAAGGCGCCGACGTGGTGATGATGCTGCGGCTCCAGCTGGAGCGCATGTCGGGCCAGTTCATCCCCTCCCCCCGCGAATACCGCCATCTTTACGGTCTGACGCTGGAACGCTTCGGCAAGCTGCCGCCGAGCGTGTTCGTCATGCATCCGGGGCCGATGAACCGGGGGATCGAGATCGACAGCCAGGTTGCCGACCACCCCACGCGGAGCCTGATCACACGGCAGGTGGAAAGCGGCGTCGCGATCCGCATGGCCTGCCTCGACGTGCTGACCCGCCGCGCCAGAGGTGTTCCCGGCTGGGCCGCTGCAGAAGGAGCTGCGGCATGACCCCCCGTCCGCTCACCATCACCGGCGGCAGGCTGGTTCTCCCCACTGGCGCACCGCAGCCGGGCGCTGTGCGGGTCGCTGATGGCCGCATCGTCGCGCTCGGGGAAATCAGCGCCGAACCCGGCGACGACGTGCTCGATGCCAAGGGCGCGCTGATCACGCCGGGTCTCGTCGACCTCGGCGTCTTCGCCATCGACAAGCCCGCGTTCCACTTCGGCGGGATCACCCGCGCCGCACTGATGCCCGATCAGGGCCCGCCGCTCGATCACCCCGCACGCGTCCGCTTCGCCGCGCAATCAGGCAAGCCCGACATGTGGGTCCACCCGCTCGGCGCCGCGACGCGCGGCCTCGAAGGCGTCGAACTCGCCGAGATTGCGCTGATGCGCGATGCGGGCGCCAAGGCCGTCGCGACCGGCCGCCGCTGGATCGCCGATTCGGGCGTGATGCTGCGCCTGATGAGCTACTGCGCGATGCTGGGCCTCGTGCTCGTCACGCATGCCGAGGATGCCGGGATTGCAGGGACTGCCGTTGCAACCGCCGGAGAAATGGCGACCCGACTGGGCTTGCCTGCCGCGCCTGCCGAAGCAGAATCGCTCGCCGTTGCCCGCGATCTCGCGCTCGCCGAACTCACCGGCTGCCGCCTGCATTTCCGGCAAGTCACGACCACTGCCGCGCTTGATCTGGTGCGCGCAGCCAAGGCACGGGGGGTGAAAGTGACCGCAGGGGTCACGCCCGCACATTTCATGCTGTCCGATCTCGAACTGGCGAATTTCCGCACGTTCTGTCGCCTCTCGCCCCCGCTGCGCAGCGATGCGGACCGGCAGGCGGTGATCTCCGCCATTGCCGACGGCACGATCGACGTCATCGCCTCGGGCCACGATCCGCGCGGCGCGGAAGACAAGCGCCTGCCTTTCGCCGATGCCGAACCCGGCATGGCTGGCGCCGAAACGCTGCTGCCACTCACGCTCACGCTCGTCCGGGATGGCCACATCGACATGGCGCGCACCTTCGCGCTGCTCGCGGGCAATCCCGCCGCGCTGCTCGGCGTCAAGGCCGGCAAGCTCGAAGCAGGTCTCGAAGCCGATCTCGCGCTGGTCGAGCCCGAGCGGCCGTGGATCGTCGACCGCAGCAAGATGGCGGCCACCGCCGGCAACACTCCGTTCGACCGCCGTCCGGTCGAAGGGCGCGTCACCGCGCTGTTCAAGGGCGGAAATCGCGTCGCCTGAAACAAAACCGGCCCGCGTCCCCTTGCTGGGAGCGGGCCGGCCTTGATCATGAAACGCTGAGGTTCAGCGCTGCGCCATCCGCGTCGTGGCCGGTCGGCCCTGCGGGGTCACCATCGCCGGATCGGCCATCACGAGGCACACACCGCCCTTGGCCTTGACCGACTGGCACATCTGCCGGGCCGAAGCGAAGCCGTTGAAGCCGACAGCCTGGACGCGCCAGAACTGCCGGCCGTTCACGGTGACCAGCGTCGTCTGGCTGTGATAGCCGGCCAAGCTGCGATTGCGGGTGGTGAAGTGTTTCCATGCCCGCTGTGCGCCTTCGGCCGAGGAGAATGAACCGAGCTGGACGACATGGCTGCCGTGCGCCGGAGCAACAGCCGGCGCCGATGCGTGGAGGGTGCGGGCACCGCGGACAGGCTGGACCACCGGCTGCGAGACCACTTGCTGGACGGGCGCGGGCGCGGCTGCCGAGGGTGCGACGTCGATCGCCGCAATCTTGGCTTCGGTCGGCGCGCTCGACGCATCCGCCACGGCGGGGGCGGCACTATCGGCCTGCGGCGCAGGCATGGCGGTCGCAGCGGCCTTGGCGAGTTCAGCACCGTCACCATTCGCGGCCTTGTCGGTTGCGGCCATGGCCACAGCCTCTTCGGCGAGCTGTTGCGGCGCCGGGAAGTTGGCCAGCGCCAGCGCGGTCGGCTGACCGCCTTCGGCGGTGGCCGGAGCGCCGAGCAGCGTGGCGACGCGGCGGCGGGTGTCTTCCGGTCGCGCCATGAACGCCCAGGTTTGCAGACGTTCGGCAAGCTTGTCCGCCGGCACATCCTGCTGGGCCATGAGTTTGGCTTCGCTCCAGCTGCCATCAAGCGCATAGGCATAAGCAAGGTTCTGGCGCACCTTGGGCGTGTTTTCGCCGGCACGCAGTGCTTCGGTCAGCGTGGCGATGCCCGTCTGGGTCTGCCCGGCCATCGCCATGGCAAGGCCGTAGTCCGCAGCCGGAATGCTGTCGCGATAGGTGTTGAGCGTATCGACGGCTTCGTTGCCGCGACCCAGCGCCACATCGGCCAGCGCAAGGCTCAGTGCGGCCTTGCCGCTGTCTTCACCAAGCTGCATCGCTTCGTCAAAGGCCTGACGCGCGGCTTCGAACCGCCCCGCGCGCAGATAGGCCGAGCCCAGCAGCGTACGATAGGAAGCGTTGCGCGGATCGGCGAGCACGGCCTGTTCGGCCAGCGCGATCGCTTTCTCCAGGCTGCCCTTGCCCAGCGCGGTCTCGGCGCCGGAGGCAAACTTGGCATGGGTAGGCCCGGCTGCAGCGCAACCGGAGAGAAGACCAGCCGCCAAGGCGGTGGTCACGCAGATCCGGGCGAGCCTCAAAGTGGCCTTCCGGTCGGTCTTGCTGTCATGGGCGATGGTCATGGCGTGATGTCCCGGTTGGTATGCGGCTTCAGGAGCGGAGGGCGCGGCGGGCAAGGTCGTCGAGACCCGGCTTGGCTTCGAGGAAACGGTCGAGGGCTTCGACCACGAGTTGCTGGGCACTGCGATTGTCGAGCGTGCAAGCAAGGCGCAGGCGAAGATGGCGGGCTGCATCGAGACGCAGCGTGAAAGCGGCCTTGCGCCCTTCCTTGAGCGCAGTGCCACGCTCGCGGCGGTTGGCGGACGCGGCAGCCGCCGGAACGCTCAGCACATCGGCAAGGGATTCGATCCGCCGCAGCACTTCGGGCTGCGAAGGCTCGGGCAGCGGGTCAGCGGCGATCGGGACCACCGCGGCGGCGGGGGCGAGGTCTTCGCCGTGATCGTTCCAGCCGAGATCGTCCGCATCGAACGCAGGTGCTTCGGCAGTGGCAACCGCGTCGCCGAAGCCCATCCACTGCCGATCCTGTGCAGTCAGCGGCAGAAGTTGGGGGCGCATCGCCGGGCGTGCCGCGCCCTTGCGGGCGAGCAGGCTCGGGCTCAGCGAGGCGAAAGGCTTGGGTTCGCTCATGCTGGCGCGTCCTTCGCTCACGAGCCGATCACGCGGCGGCCGAAACCACCGGCGGGACGGGCGGCGCCGGGCATGGCGGAGATGGGGTGGCCGGGCTGCGGGACCGCGAACACGGTGCGGCGGAAGTTCTTCTCGAGCCGCTCGGAGACATAAGTCCACAGCTGCGCGACTTCTGCCGCCGACTTGCTCGATGGATCGACTTCCATGACGGTGCGGCCATCGATCATCGAGGCGGCGAAATCGGTGCGGTGGTGCAACGTGATCGGCGCAACGGTGCCGTGCTGGGAGAGCGCGACGGCGGCTTCCGAGGTGATGCGCGCCTTGGGCGTCGCTGCGTTGACGACGAAGATCAGCGGCTTGCCCGCGCGTTCGCACAGATCGACGGTGGCACCCACGGCGCGCAGGTCATGCGGGCTGGGGCGAGTCGGCACGACGATCAGTTCGGCGACCGAGATCACTGACTGGATCGCCATGGTGATGGCAGGCGGCGTATCGATCACCGCAAGCTTGAAGCCTTGCTGGCGCAGCACGGCAAGATCGCTGGCAAGGCGGGCAACGGTGGTCTGGGCAAATGCGGGGTACTCCGCCTCGCGCTCGTTCCACCAATCGGACAGCGAACCTTGCGGATCAATGTCGATCAGAACGACCGGACCAGCCCCTGCGCGCTGCGCCTGGACGGCAAGGTGACCGGACAAGGTGGTCTTGCCAGACCCTCCCTTCTGCGATGCCAAAGCCAGTACGCGCAAAGTAACCCCCCTATGGGCAAAACGAAAAGACAGCTTGGTCTCTTGGTGGGGGATCGCAGAAGACCCTCAAATTTTGGTTAACATCGGCGTCTCGGGAGCAGGTGATTCTGCGCAAGCGGCCGCTTGAAGGAGTTTCAACCCGCTGTCTTTTCAGTATTAACCATTTGCGCTAACAACTCGGAATAAGAATGCGCACCTGTGCGATGCGTAGTTGCCCTTGCACACCGCAGTGCAGCACGGCATCGTTAACTCTGCTTTTCAGGCACTTTTGCATTTGGGGAGATTCGACCGGACATGCGCGGATTTGCTCTCCTTGCAGCAGCGATGCTGGGCTGTTCGGGCCTCGCGGCTGCAGTTTCGGCGCAGGAACCGCCCCGCACACTGCCCGCACCGCCCGATGCTGCAACCGCTGCTGCGGTGCGTGCCGGCGTGGATGCGTGGTCGGCCGGGAACTATGAAGCGGCGGTGAAGGCGTGGCAGGCACCTGCCGCCAAGGGCGATGCGGACGCGCTGTTCAACCTCGGCCAAGCCTACAAGCTGGGGCGGGGCGTGGACAAGGACCTCGCCAAGGCTGAAGGCTATTACGGCAAGGCCGCAAGGCTCGGGCACATCTCGGCCTCCGACAACTACGGCATCCTGCTGTTCCAGACCAACCGCCAGCAAGCCGCGATGCCCTGGCTGCAGTCCGCCGCTGACCGGGGCGAGCCGCGCGCGATGTATGTGCTGGGCATTGCCTCCTACAATGGTGACTACGCGCCCAAGGACTGGGTCCGCGCCTATGCGCTGATCACCCGCGCCGCCGCCGCCGGCCTGCCGCAGGCGACCGGCAGCCTTGCCACGATGAACCAGACGATCCCGCTGGCGCAGCGCCAGATGGGCGTCAGTCTCGCCAACGAACTCGACCAGAAGGCCGCCGAGGCGCGCGGACGGGAACTTGCGGCGGCAGACCTCGGCAGCAATGTGCCTGCCACACCGGCATCAAAGGCTCCCCCTGGCGCCATCGAGACGGTCGATCTGCCGCCTTCGACGCCTGCGGAGCCGGTGGCTTCCTATCTGCCCCCGCCGATGGAACCTGCTCCCCAGCCGAAGCCGGCGCCACCGAAGCCCGCCCCGGCCAAACCTGCACCGCCGAAGCCGGCTCCGGTCAGGGTTGCGGCGCCAGCTCCGGCCCCGATGTCCAGCAGCGGCACCTACCGCATCCAGCTCGGAGCCTTCGGAGTGAAGACCAATGCCGATGCGCTGTGGACGCGGGTGCGCGGACGACCCGAACTTTCCGGCCATGCGCGACAGGATATTCCCGGCACGGTGACCCGCCTGCTCGCCACCGGCTACTCGCAGGATGGCGCCAATCGGGCTTGTGCGGCGCTCAAGGCCGGAGGTCTTGCATGCCTCGTGGTGGCGCCCTGACGCCCAATGCCGGAAAGGATCGGCGCGCTTGATTTCGTGCGCGGGGTTGCCGTGCTCGGCATCCTCGCGATCAACGTGACCGGTTTGTGGGGACCGCTGCTCGCCACGTTCAGCCCGGCGATGCCCAGCCTCGAACCCGGCGGCGCAGTCTGGTTCGCCGCTGCCTATGTCCTGTTCGAAGGCAAGATGCGCGGCCTGTTCACGCTGCTGTTCGGGGCGAGCATGATGCTGTTTGCCGATGCGGCCGAGCGGCGCGGGTCCAATCCCGACCTCATGCAGGTCCGCCGTCTGCTGCTGCTCATGGCCTTCGGCTATGCGCATTTCGCGCTGCTGTGGTGGGGCGATATCCTGCTGCCCTACGCCGTATGCGGCATGCTCGCCTTCAGCCTGCGCCGCCTCGCGCCAGAGCCGCTGGCAGCCGCCGCATTGCTGCTTTTCCTTGCGAGCCATGGCCTGGAGATGGTTGGCGATCTGGCCTCCATCGCGGCGGAGAACCGCGTGCTTGCGGGCCACGGCGCGCCCGCCGAAGTGGCCGATCAGGCCGCGATGATGGGCCGCATCGCCGCCTCGATCACGGCGGACATGCAAGTCCTCCACGCTTCCTTCCTCGACGCCGTCCGCATCCGCCTGACGACTGCACCCGCCCTCCCCCTCGCCAATCTCGGCGCGACGTTCTTCGAGACCTTTCCGCTGATGCTGCTGGGCATGGCGCTACTCCGGCTCGGCCTGTTCACCGGCGAATGGGAGGGCGGCAGTCTGCGCCGCATGGCCCTGTTCGGGATCGGCATGGGCGGCTCGATCAGCGCGGCGCTCATCGGCTGGGCAGCCACACGGGGGTTCCCGCCCGCGATGATGTTCGCGCTGATGGGGTCGCTCGCCGCGATCCCGCACCTTGCGATGACGCTGGGTTATCTCGCTGTCCTGCTCCTGCTGTACCCGCGCCTGAAAGATACCCCTGTCGGCCAGCGCCTCGTCGCGGCGGGCCGCTGCGCCTTCACCAACTACCTCGGCACCACCTTCGTGATGTGCGCACTCTTTGCTGGTTGGGGCCTCGGCCTCGGCGGTGTGCTGCCCCGCGGCACCTTGCCGGTGGTGGTTCTTGGCGGTTGGGCGCTGATGCTGGCCTGGCCGCAGTGGTGGCTGGCGCGCTTCGGGCAGGGGCCGCTGGAAGCCCTATGGCGCAAGCTTACCTGGCTGGGGGTTCCCCGCTCGCCGACGATTCCACCTGCGGACGGTGCGGTGTAAGGATCAGCACGCCGTCCTCCACACGCCAACCCTTGAGCCGGGTCAGGACGTTCATGCCGATCACGTTCGGCCCGCCCTCGCCCGGCATCACGATGGCATCGAGATCGCGCGCCACCACCGAGCCGAACCGCAGTTCGTCGATGCGCGCCGGAGCGGCCGGGACCGTACCATTCGCGGTCTCGACCACGGCATCCGGGCGCAACCGGTCCGGCTCGACTCCTGCCGCCTCGGCCACATCGCCCGAGAGCGCCGTCACGGTCGCGCCGGTATCGACCATCAGCCGCAGCGGCACACCATTGAGCTTCGCCTTGATCCAGTAGTGCCCGTCAGCGCTGAGCGGAATGCGCGTCTCCCCGCCCGATACGGTCTGCGCCGGAGCACCCACGCTGTGCAGCACCGCATCGAAGCTGGGGTCCATCCGCACGAAGCGCATGACCGCGAGCGCGAAGACGGCCAGCATGAGCAAGTTGCCCGCAAACCGCACCGCGCCGCCGATCCGCACCCCGCGCGAAGCCACGGCCCCGCCGACCGCCACCAGCAGCAGCGCCGCGCAAGTGGCGGCAAACAGCGGCGAAAGATGCCCCAGCCAGGGCGCTTCACGTTCCAGCCAGGTGTAGATCTGCGTCATGCTGCAAATCCTAGCCGAGCGAACCTTGCTGCACCATTGCGCCAATTGCGGAGGCCCGGATCGAACCCCGCTTAACCATGCCCGTTAAGCCCCGAAACACCCGCCGTCCCTAGGCGGGACGGCCTTGCAATGAGGCTCGCGCGGGCTCGCGTTTACGCTATTTTGCAACGCGAAAGGAGCGCGCAGATTCGTCATGTCCGGCCTGAAGTCCCCCCTCGATCTCGTCCGCTCCCGCTGGGTCAGCGCGCCGCTGGGTTTCGTGGCCATGTCGCTCGCCTCGCTGCTCGCGTTCAATGTCGGCAAGGATGTCGCGCAAGTCCTGTTCGGCGGTTCACAGGCCGAAGCCCATGTCGCTGCTGTCCCTGCCACCAAGCCGCTCGCCAAGCCGATCACGCTCACCCCCGCCTCAGCGCCGGTGAACAGCGCGTTTGTGGTCAAGTCGATCCTCAAGATCGATGAGCCGATCAAGTTCGGCCAGTATTTCTGGGACGAAAGCGCTGCAACCGCCGGGCCCATCGTCGTGACGGTCGATCTCGAGGCCCGCACGATCTCGGTCTTCCGCGACGGGCACGAGATCGGCGCCGCCGCCATCCTCAAAGGCTATGGTAGCAAGCCCACCCCCACAGGCGTGTTCCCGATCAGCGAGAAAGACGCCGACCACGTCTCCAACATCTACGACGCGCCGATGCCGTACATGCTGCGCCTCACCAACGACGGCGTCTCGATCCACGGCAGCAAGGTCGAGCGCGGCTATGCCACCAATGGCTGCATCGGCGTGCCCGACGGCTTCGCCAAGCGCCTGTTCGGCGTCGCCAGCCTTGGCGACAAGGTGATCATCACCGATGGCAAGCGCCTCGGCGTCGGCCAGCCGATCATCGAGAACGCGGCGCCTGCGCCGACGGGCCAGACCGTCCTCGCGCGGCAGGATTGATATAGATCGTTTTTCGCCTGTCCTTGCCGTGCCATGAGGCGCATGAACGGCGCAAGGAGAGGACCGCGTGCGACCCCACGATGAACGCCACCTCATCAGCCGCATCGGCTGGCTGCGTGCTGCCGTGCTCGGCGCCAATGACGGGATCGTCTCCACCGCCAGCCTGATCCTCGGTGTCGCCGCCTCGGGCGCGGAACGGCAGGCCTTGCTTGTCGCGGGCGCGGCAGGGCTGGTCGCGGGCGCGATGTCGATGGCGGCGGGCGAATATGTCTCGGTCTCCAGCCAGGCCGATACCGAAGCCGCCGATCTGGCCCGCGAACGCGCCGAATTGGCTGCCGATCCTGTCCATGAAGCCGCAGAGCTTGCCGCGATCTATGAAGGGCGCGGCGTCGATCCGGTGACGGCCAGGGAAGTCGCCCGCCAGATGATGGCCAAGGATGCGCTCGGTGCCCACGCGCGCGACGAACTGCACCTCAACGAGACGACCGCCGCGCAGCCGGTGCTGGCCGCGATGGCCTCAGCGCTGATGTTCACCGGCGGCGCCTTCCTGCCACTGCTGCTCGCCGCGATCCTGCCGATGGGGCTGATGGTCACCGGCACCGCAGGCGGCTCGATCCTCTTCCTCGCGCTCCTCGGCGCGTTCGGCGCACGCGCGGGAGGCGCGGCCATGGGCAAACCGGTGCTGCGCGTCGTCGTCTGGGGCGCGCTGGCCATGGCGATCACCGCCGGGATCGGCCGCTTGGTGGGGACCACCGTCTAGGTGCCCGGAACGCTCGATATTGCCGGGTTCGCGGCCGCCGTCCTGCTGATCGAGCTGACGCCGGGGCCCAACATGGCATGGCTGGCGGGCCTTGCCGCAACCGAAGGCAAGCGCAGTGGCCTTTCTGCCGTCGCCGGTATCGCGCTGGGGCTGCTGGCGAATGGCGCACTTGCCGCGCTCGGCCTCGCCACGCTGCTAACCGCCATGCCCGCGCTGCTCCATACCTTGCGGATCGCGGGTGCGGCGATGATGGTCTGGCTCGCCATCGAGGCATGGCGCGGTGCGGAGAAGGCGCCGCCGCCCACCGCCACGCGCCGCGCCTTCGCCACCGGCGCCCTGCTCAATCTGCTCAACCCGAAGGCCTACCTGTTCTTCGTGGTCGTCGCGCCGGAATTTCTCGGCGGGCGGACGTTGGGCCTTTCCGAGGCGCTCACGCTCGCCGTGGTCAGCACCGCCATCGCCACCGCCATCCACCTCGCCATCGTGCTCGCGGGCAGCCATGCGCAAGCGTGGCTGGCGGACCCCGCACGCACCAAGTGGGTGCGCCGGGGCTTTGCCGTGGTGATGCTCGGCGTCGCCGCCTCGTTCCTCGCGATCAAATCAGGCTAGGCCACAACACCCCTCACCGTCGCCCCGTGCTTGACACGGGGCTGGGCTTTTCTCCCAGCGCCGCGCCCGAAAAGGAAAGCCAAGGCCCGTGTCAAGCACGGGCCGACGGGGTGGTGGAAGGGCAAGATCAGCGCATCAACGCGGCGCCATCCGGATGCCACCATCCAGCCGGATCGCCTGCGCGTTGAAGTAGGAATTGCGCACCAGTTCCATCGCAAGGCTGGCAAACTCTTCCGGCAGACCAAGCCGCTTGGGGAACGGCACCGAGGCATTGAGGCCTGCGCGCACCTTCTCCGGCACGCGGCCCAGAAGCGGCGTATCGAAGATGCCCGGCAGGATCGCGTTTACGCGAATGCCAAGGTCCATGAGATCGCGCGCCATTGGCAGCACGAGGCCGACCACGCCCGCCTTGAGCGAGCCATAGGCCACCTGCCCGATCTGCGCATCCTGCGCCGCGACCGAACCCGTGAGGATGATCGTCCCGCGCTCGCCATCGCCTTCGAGCGGCTCGGCATGCGCCATGCCCAGCGCCGAAAGGCTCGCCACACGGTAGCTGGCGATCAGCACGCCGTTCGCGGCGAAGGCATAGTCCTCGGTCGAAAGGCGGGTGAACTCACCGGTTTCCTTGTTGCGGCCCACGGTCTTGCCCTTGCGGTGCACCACCGCGCAGTGGACGGTGATCCGCTCCTGCCCATGCGCCGCGCGCGCCTTGGCAAAGCCTTCGACAACCGACTCTTCGCTGGTGATATCGACATGGCAGAACAGCCCGCCAATCGCCTTGGCCACTTCCTCGCCGGCCTCGTCGTTCACATCGAAAATGGCAACCTTCGCCCCCGCCGCCGCCAGCGCATAGGCAGTTGCCCGCCCCAGACCCGAAGCCGCGCCGGTCACGACGGCAGCCATACCCTGTTCGATCTTCATGGCATCGTTCTCCTTTAACCGCGCGATTAAGCAGGAGTGGGAGACGGTGCAAGTGCCACAAGTGCTAACAACGCTAGCTGGCGTCAGCTCAGAAGTGGTGAAGTGTAACTAAGTCGCGCAGTTTGCCGACGCGTAGAAAGATGGGCGCTGGCACTGGTTCGAATACGGGAGCCGCTAGTCCGGTGTGAATCACTAGGCCAACGTTCTCCACGTTCATGGCATCGCGAGTACCGACTGCAATCCGAAACTCGTCTTGCCACGCAAAGTCCACAGGCTTGATAAGCACCAGCCGCTCGGGAAGTGCCCAGTCGGCCCCCGGTTCTCTGCTATGCTCGCGGTAGTCGACTTTGCCGCAAACGATCTTTCCGTAGTCGAGTTTCGAGCCGTGATGAGCGCGCGCGCCGATCCGCCGCACCAGCACTTCAGGGTCGGGTATCTCGACGCAGAACCGACCAAACTTTTCTGCGAGGGCCTCGGATAGCTGATTGCTCATGCAATAGACGAAAATGTCGTTCTGCTTTACCGACGAATGAAAGCTGCCTCCTTCGAGGGTGATGACACGACCGTCTTCCATGTTCATCACCAGCCCGTCCTTGGGTGCATAAGTCAGAACGCCGTCCTTTGGATCGCCGCGAACACCATCTGCCTCTCGGCCCCGGAAATGAGAGAGAGGTTGCATCATCAACTCGCCCTTGTTGATGAGAGCAAGTGCGTGCGCTTCCTCGCTGAAGTATTTGAAGATCGCCATTGGTGCATACTGCCACAGGCAGTCGTTGTGGTCACCACGTGCAGGCCAGCAGCCCGTGGCTCGGCGAAGTTCTGGGGATATGGAAGTTCTGGGTTAGTTCTGAATCTGCGGCGACACGTCCATTAATCCCCAAACGCCCACCCCGATGCTTGTACCCGCAACGCGCCCCACCTGTGCCAGCAATGCAAGCCTCAACGCACATAGATAGATGGACCCTGAAACAAGTTCAGGGTGACGGTACGTCTATATGATAATTTACAGGCTCACCCCCCTAAAGCACATCAAACTCATCCCCCAGCGCCGCACGCAGCTTGTCGAGCGCCTGGGCCTTCAGCTGGTGCACACGCGGCACGCTGACGGAGAGGACTTCCGCGATTTCCGCGAGGTTCAGTTCCTCCACGAAATAGAGCTGGATCACCATCTGCAGCCGCTCCGGCAGACCGGAAATCGCCGCCACCACCGCCGCGCGGGATTGCTCGTCGGCCAGCAGTTCGAAGCTGTCCGGCCGGTCGTCGGCGAAGGCCATGTCGCTGTCGGAATAGGTGTCGTCGATGGGCTCGAAGCGCATCGGCTCGCTCGCGGCGCGCAGTTCGCCGAGCGCGGCGGTGGTCATGCCCATCGCTTCGGCGAGTTCGTCCTCTGTGGGGACGCGGCCCAGCGTGGTCGTTAGCGCCTGCGCCGCGCCGGCCAGCAGGCGCCGCCGGTCGCTCGCCGCGCGGGAAAGGGGCGTGGAGCGCCGCACCAGATCGACCATCGCGCCGCGCACGCGCAGCTTGGCATAGGCGGCAAAGCCGTCCTCGGTCGGCCCGCTGTGCTTCTGCGCGCATTCGGTGAGGGCAACGAGCCCGGCCTGCACCAGATCCTCGATCTCGATCCCTGCCCGGCCCGAGCCGTGGACGTGCCAGGCAAGGCGGCGCACCATCGGCAGGAAGCGGCGGATGCGGTCCGCCGTCCCGCCCTGATAGGCGCGCGCGGCGGCAAAGCTGCGGTGGTCATGGTTCATGCGGCAAGGTCCTGTGGAGGCATTGCAATTGGGTCTTCAGCGGCGCCCACCACCTCGATCACTTCGATCGGCTGGCTGGGCGGCAGTTCGGAAATCGAAAGCACCGCGCATTGCGGCGCGCGCTGGCGCAGCAGCGCGGCGAGCGCGCGGCGGGCGCGGGGCTGGACGATGAGCGCAACCGGCGGCGCGGCAGGCCCGCGTTCAGCGATGATCGTGGCAATCCGCTCGCCGATAGAGCGCGCCAGATCGGGCTCGATCACCGGCTGCCCGGTGACGGGATCGTGCATCCCGCCCACGATCATCTGCTCGAGCCCGCCATCGAGCGTCAGCACCGCCAGCCGCTCGGAGGGTCCGCAGATGCGCGAGACGAGGAGGCCACCCAGCGCCGCGCGGACGAGATCGACGAGCTTGTCGTGGTCGGTCGTCTGCAGCACCGCTTCGGCCAACGCAGACAGGATCGGCAGCGGGTGCGCGATGCTCACGCCGTCTTCCAGAAGCGCGTGGAACAGCCGGGTCATCGCCCCCAGCGTGATCGGCGCAGGGTGTACCGTCTCGACCAGCCCCGGCGCGCGATCCCGCACGCCTTCAAGGATCGCGCGGACTTCATCCGGCCCGAGCAGCGCCTGCGGCCGCTCGCCCAGCACCTGGTTGAGATGCGTCGCGACAACCGTGGAGGCATCGACGGTCAGGAACCCCTCGGCAATCGCATGATCGCGCTGGCCAGGCTCGATCCACAGCGCGGGGCAGCCGAAGCTGGGGTCCACGGTCGCCTCGCCGCGCAGGCTGTGATCGGGATTGGCCTCGCCCGCATCAATGGCGAGCACCTTCTCGGCCTTGATGCTCGCTCCGCCCAGCGCGACGCCGCCCAGCACGATGCGATAGGCATCGGGCAGGAGGTCCAGACTGTCGCGCACGCGGAATTGCGGCACCACGAAGCCAAAGCTCTGCGAAAGCTGCTTGCGCACCCCCGTGATGCGGGCAACGAGCGGCGCGCCGCGCTTCTCGTCGACCAGATGAACGAGGCCGTAGCCCAGTTCGATGGTGACGAGCGTGTGGTCGGAAACTTCTTCCAGCGTGATCTTGGCGGGGTCCACCTGCTCCACCACCACCGGCGGCGGCACGGCAAGGCGCGCCTCGCGCTTCCTCAGGCTCCACCAGATCCACCCGGCCATGGCGGCGGCAGGCAGGAACACCATCTGCGGCATCGCCGGGATCATCCCGATCACGCCGAGAATGACGGCAACCGGTAGCCACGTGCCGGGGGCGGCAAACTGGCCGCCGATCTGGCCGGCAAGATCGCGGGTATCGGAAACGCGCGTCACGATCACGGCGGCGGCGATGGAAAGCAGCAGCGAGGGCACTTGCGCCACCAGCGCATCGCCCACCGCCAGCGTGATATAGCGGCTGGCCGATTCCTGCGCGGTCAGCCCATGGCTCAACATGCCAAGGCAGAAACCGGCGATGATATTGACGCCAAGGATCAGCAGCGCGGCGACGGCGTCGCCCTTCACGAACTTGCTCGCACCGTCCATCGAGCCATAGAAATCGGCCTCGGTCGCCACTTCGCGCCGCCGCGCCTTGGCTTCATCCGCCGTCAGCAGGCCTGCCGCGAGGTCCGCGTCGATGGCCATCTGCTTGCCGGGCAAGGCATCAAGGGTGAAGCGCGCGGAAACTTCCGAGACGCGGCCCGCGCCCTTGGTCACGACCATCAGGTTGATGATCATCAGGATCATGAACACGAACAGCCCGACCGCGAAATTGCCGCCGATGAGGAATTCGCCGAAGCTTTCGATCACATGCCCCGCCGCCGCGCCGCCTTCGTGGCCCTTGACCAGCACGATGCGCGTGGACGCCACATTCAGCGCCAGCCGCAGCAGCGTGGCGAACAGCAGCACCGAAGGGAACGAGGAGAAATCGAGCGGCTTCAGCGCGTTCATCGCTGCCATCAGGATCGCGACGGAGAGCGCGATGTTGAGCACGAAGAACGCGTCGAGCAGGAACGAGGGGATCGGCATGATCATCAGCGCGATCAGGATCAGGATGCCGCCGGGCAGCGCCAGCGCGCCGGGAGAACCAAAGCGTTTCAGCATGGCCGGTCAGATCCCCAGGCTGCGCAGCTGGCCATAGGCCGCGCGGACATGGGCGGGGGCAGAACCGGGCTGCGCCAGGGCAAAGGCATCGCGCAGAGTATCGGCCATCGAGCGCGCGGGCGGCGCATCTGGCGAAGTGGCGGCGGCATGGAAGGCTTGCTGGATCGGCCCTCCCCGCGGCGCCTCCGCCGTGTAGGACGGCAGCGGCGCATCGGGCGCATTCATGGCGCTCGCCATGCGGCCGCGCAGAAGGCTCATGACCTCATTCACCGAGCGCGCGCCGGAGGGGCCGAAGAAGATCGCGCGATTGGCCGCCGCTGCAGCGGGGAGCAGAGCCGCCGCGCTCTGTGCCGGGTTGCTGCCCAGCGCGCCGAGGAAGCGCCCTGCCCCCTCTGCGCCGAGAAAGTGCGCCAGGTAGAGCTCGCTCGGATCGGGTTCGCGGCCCAGAATGCCGGAGAGGAAATCGCGGTTGTCGTTCGCCAGTTCGCCGGCCATGAGCGCGGAAAGTTCCGGATCGGACCGCATGGCCAGCAGCTGCCCGCGCGAGGCGGCATCGCTTGCACCAGGCAGCCCATAGGCCGCGCCATGCTTGTCGAGCATCGAAAGCCAGGTCTGCCCGGTGAACTGGTAGAGCCCCGCCGCGCTCGAAGTGGCTGCGCGCGCATTCGGGTTGAGTCCGGATTCCAGCCGCGCCTGCGCCATGAGGTAGGAGAAGTCGGTGCCGGTCGCTGCTGCCGCACGCGCGATCGCGCCCTTCACGTCTGGCGCGGGGCGCGGCATCCCAGCAGCAATTGGGGTAGGCTCGCTCACTTGGGTCCCTTTCCAGACCGCCGGTTCGGGGCGGTCGGAAGGGCATCAGCAAGCAGCGTGCCAAATCAGCGCGCGCGGCCGATCCGGGCATGGGCGGCCTGCGCGCGATAGAGCGCCGGCTGGCCGGTCAGCGCATCAAGCCGCGCCGAAACATTGGCTGCAATCAGGTTGCGAACGCGGCGGTTTGCCTCGTTCACGCGGCGCGCAGCCTCCAGCAGACCGCGGCATTCCTCGTCGATCGCTTCGGGGGCAGTGGTGTCGAGACGGCCGCAGAGCGCATTCTTGTCCACCGCGCAGCCCATGATCGCGTCGACGTCGAGCCCGGCAAGCGCCTGCCGTTCGTCTTCCAGAACGGCCAGCATCTGCCGCAAGGTATCGCGCAGCTGGGTGGGGCGGCGGATCGGCTCGACAGTATCGACAGCTAGGCTCACTTCGGGCTCCTCAGCAGCATCCCGGCCGCGATCATCGCATCGGCGATCTTGGTCGGGAGCACGGGGTATGTGCCGGTTTCGATGGCATGGCGGATCGTCTGCACCCGCTCCTGATCGACCGGAGCGGCTCCCGCCTTCACCGCATCGCTGGTTTCCACCTGCGGTGCAGCGGTTGCCGCCGGGGTCGGCGCCTTTGCCGTTTCAGACGTGGCTTCGGTCTGGACAGGCTTGCCGCCGGTCCCAACATTCGTGACCTGCACCGCGCTGACCGGGCGCGATGCACCGATTTCAAAGGATGACATGGTCCGCTCCTCGCGTTTCCTGCAAACCAGAACGGGTGTTGCAGAGGGAATTTAAGCGGGGGCGGAAAAAATTTGCCGCAGGCGGCAGCGGTGCGCAGGTTGTTGCCGTCTGGCGGCTCAATCCACCGGCAGTTCGACCAGGCCCGGGCGCACCACGCGGGCGCGCAGCGGATCGGCCTTGGCTGCGGTCTTCACCCGGATCCACGCGCCCACCGCGCCCGCGTCCAGCGCTTCGCCAGGCTGCGAGACCGAGAAGCCATCGCCCGCCACGGTCACTGTCACGCCCTCGCCGCGCATCACGGCCATCACGGCAGGAGCAATCGTGGGCGCCGCCCGCTCCGCGCTCACCGGCACGAAGACGCGCCAGCCGCCTGCATCCGGGCAACGGACCAGCACGCTTGTCTGCGCATTGCCATACCACGAGAGCGCCAGCGGCGCCGAACAAGCCGCCAGCCGCAGCCGCCGGTCCACTGGCTGCGCGGCGCCGCCGGGCACACCGATCTGCTGTCCGGTAAAGGCCGCGACTGCCCGGTCGATGGCGGCAAGGTCGGTCAGCGGCGCGGCCACGGCTGGCAGCGGCGCAAACATCAGCGCGAGGGGAAGAGCACGGCGAACAGCAGGCATGGCAGAGCGCTTTCGTGACAGGAGGCAATGCCCGCAGCTGTGCAATCATCGTGCCACCTTCACTCGGCGTCATAGGCCAGGACGACGCTCGCGGCATCCTCGCGGCCCGGTTCGATCACGATCCGCGCCGAAGCGCCACGCGCGCCAGCTGCCGTTACCAGCGCTTGCGCCCGGACGAGCGCGGCCTGTTCGTGGCCAGCAAGATGGCGCACCAGAATCGAGACCCTGAGCCGGGGATCACGAGCCTGCTGCGCCAGCCAGTCGGCCAGCGTCGGCATGCCGGGTCCTTCACGCCACACACCGACCGGTTCGCCCCGCACGGAAGGCGCGGGTGCCGGCGCTTTCGGCAGCAAAGGCGTATCTGGCGCACTGGCAAGCGCGGCGGCGGTCATCATGAACAGGATCAGCGCAAGGTCGGCGAGGATCGTCTGCCACGGCATCGCGATCGGCGCGCCATAGAGGCCGTGGGGCGGCGCGCTCATCCCGCCTCGCGCAGATAGGCGCGGCGAGCCGCGCCGCTGCCGCTTTGCACCGGTGGGCAAACGGGCGCGAGCTTGGCGATGAGCCAGTTGGTGATGTCGCGCCGCGCGGCTTCCTCGCTTTCCACCCGGCGCTCGACGGCGCGCGAAAGCGGCGCCAGCAGCAGATTGCCGAGCAGCAGGCCATAGAGCGTCGTCAGAACAGCCATCGAGATCGCACCCATGAACGCCCCGCGTGCAAGGCCCTCGGCCGGCAGTTGGCTGAGCGAGACGAGCGTCCCGGCGAGGCCGAACACGGGGGAGAGTTCCGCCCCCAGTGCCAGCGTACGCACCGCGCGCAGCGCATGCGCGACGCGGATCTCGCGCGCGCTATCGTCACAGTTGGCAAAGGCGGCCAGGCTGCGCGTCTGGACCAGCGCCGTCAGCGCGGCATCGATCGAGGCTTCGCCGCAGGGCCTGAGGGAGAGCCGCATGAGTCCCTCGCGCTCTGCCTGCGCGACCATCGGCGCCAGCGCACCGCGCACGATGTCGTCCTGAAACTTTGGTTCGAACAAGGCGCGCACGGCACGGATGGCCGCGCGGCAATCCGCCAGCCCGCTGCGCAGCACCGTCGCGCCCAGCGTTCCGCCGATGACAATCCCCGCCGCGACGGGATCGAACATATGCGCCAAGTCCATTGCTGTCCTGCCTCGCTCTTGCTTCTCCCAAGAACGGCGGAAGGCGGACAACCTTCAGGGGCGCCGGAAGCAATTTGCCGACACCCGGCAAGCGCTTGCCGGTTCGCCGCGCCGACTGCGCACGAAACCCCGCATTTTGGCGCTTGGCACGGCCTTTGCTGATCACCTGACAGGAAAAACCGTCCCCAAGGCACGATCCATGAGCGACACTCTTTTCGGTATCCACGGCGCAGCGCTCGAATTGCGTTCGCAGCGCATGGGCCTCCTCGCATCCAACCTCGCGAACGCCGGGACCCCCGGCTACAAGGCGAAGGACATCGACTTCGCTGCTGCGCTCAAGGCTCGCACCGGCGGCGCAAGCGAGGCAGAGGCGATGTCTGCCGCTACGCGCTACCGCATGCCGGTGATGCCCAGCCTTGATGGGAACACCGTCGAGATGGCGACCGAGCAGACCGCCTTCGCCGAGAACGCCGTCGGCTATTCCGCCACGCTTTCCTTCATCCGCGGCCGGGTCGAGACGCTCACCCGCGCCATCAAGGGCGAATGACAATGGCAAGCAATGGCCAGCCCCTCTCGTTGTTCGATGTCACCGCGCGCGCCATGTCGGCGCAGCTCGTGCGCATGAACGCCTCCGCCTCCAACCTCGCCAATGCGGGCAATGTCGCCGCCAGCAAGGACGCGGCCTACCGCCCCTTGCGCCCCGTCTTCGCCGAAGAGCTCGATCGCTCCAGCGGCCTCGCCACCGTGCGCGTCACCGGGGTCTACCGCAGCGATGCCGCACCGGTGCGCATGCATGATCCCGATCACCCGCTCGCAGATGTCAATGGCGACATCTGGGAGGCACCGGTCGATGAGAACGCCGAGCTGGTCGAGATGATGGAAAGCGCCCGCCAGTACCAGAACGTGGTCGAGGCCATGCAGACCGCCAAGCAACTGATGCTCGAAACGATGAGGATGAAGTGATGATCCCGATCAATCCCTACACCGCGGCAGTCGCCGCCTCCACCGCCACCGGCGCCGCCAAGGCTGCTGTCAGCACCGCAAAAAGCGCGTGGGGTTCCCTGGGAGCCAACGACTTCATCAAGCTGCTCACCGCGCAGCTGCAGAACCAGGACCCCACCGCGCCGGTCGACAACAGCCAGATGATCGCCCAGCTTGCCCAGTTCTCCAGCCTCTCCGCGGCGAACAGCACGTCCGACACGCTGAAATCGATCGAAGCCAAGCTCGACAAGCTCACCGGCCAGAAGATCTGAGAAAGGACCCCCGCATATGTCTTTTTACACCTCGCTCAACGGCCTCAAGAACGCCCAGACCGATCTCGGCGTGATCAGCAACAACATTGCCAACGCCGAAACCAACGGGTTCAAGAAGAGCACTGTGGCTTTCTCGGACATCGTCGCGGGCAGCGCCTTCACCAACCCCAAGCTGCTGATCGGCATCGGCGCGACGGTCGAGGCGATCAACCAGAACTTCAAGCAGGGCCCGGTCGAGCAGACAGGCAACGCGCTCGATCTCGTCGTCAACGGCGACGGCTTCTTCACCACCCGCTCCGCGATCACCGGCGATACGCTCTACACCCGCAATGGCGCCTTCGAGATCGACGAGAACGGCTATCTGCTGCGCGGCGGCAACCGGCTGCAGGTCTTCCCGACCGATCCGGCTGGCGCGGTGACCGGCACAGCGCTGCAATCGGTGCAGGTCCCGGCGGTCAACGCCGCAGGGGCGCAGTTTGCGGGAGTCGCGGTCGGGAAAAACGGCGTAATCACCGCCTCCTATGCGGATGGCACCAACACCGCGATCGGCATGGTCGCGCTCGCGACATTCATTTCGCCCGGCGGCCTGCGCCAGGAAGGTGCGGCCAACTGGAGCGCCACCGGCATCTCCGGCGCCGCCACCTATGGCCAGCCTGACGAAGGCTTCTACGGCGGGATCACGTCGGGCGCACTTGAGCGCTCGAACGTCGATCTCTCCGAGGAAATGGTCGGCCTGATCACCGCGCAGCGCAATTTCCAGGCCAATGCCAAAGCGATCGATACCGCCACCCAGATCTCGCAGACCATCATCAACCTGCGCACCTGAGGCTGACATCCCGCCATGGACCGCCTGATCTACACCGCCTACTCCGGCCTGGCCGGCTCGATGGTCACCCAGCAGGTGATCGCCAGCAACATGGCCAACGCGCAGACCGTCGGCTTTCGCGCCGAAATGCTCAACGCCGATCCGATGACGCTGAAAGGCCCCAGCATCGAGGCGCGCGCGATGACCCGCGGCGAAGTGCGGGGCGCCAACATGAAGCAGGGCACGCTGATCGAGACGGGCAACCCGCTCGACGTCGCGCTCACCGGACGCACCATGCTCGCGGTACAGGGCGCGGACGGCGAGGAAGCCTATACCCGGCGCGGCGATCTCTCGGTCGATGCGACCGGCGTCCTCACCAATGGCGATGGTCGCCCCGTGGTGGGCGATGCCGGGCCCGTGACGGTGCCGCCCGGCGCGCGCATCAGCATCGCGCCCGACGGCCGCGTGCTGGCCGCCGCGCCGGAGAATCCGGACCAGCCCCCGCAGGAAGTCGGCCGCATCAAGCTCGTCAGCACCGCCGGCTCGGCTATCGAGAAGGGCCTTGATGGGCTCTTCCGAGTGCAGGGTGGCGGCGCGCTCCCCGCGGACGAGGAAGCGAAGCTCCAGCCCGGCAGTCTCGAGCAATCCAACGTCGAGCCGACCCGCGTTCTCGTTGAAATGGTTGAGGCACAGCGCCTGTTCGACATGCGCACCAAGCTCATTTCCACCGCGAAGGAGCTTGATGAAGGCGGCTCCGGCCTGATGCGCCTCACCTGATCTGACCCCATCCAGCCAAGGACTTAAGCCCCATGCCCTCCTCCGCCCTTCACGTCGCCCGCACCGGTCTCGAAGCGCAGGACACGCGGATGCGCGTGATCGCGAACAACCTCGCCAACGTCGGCACCACCGGCTTCAAGCGCGACCGTGCCAATTTCGCGACGATGGCCTATCAGGACGCGCGCACCGCCGGGCAGCAGTCTTCGGGTGAAACGGCCTATGCCACAGGGCTCAATCTCGGCACCGGGGTAGGCATCCAGTCGACCACGCGGATCACCACGCAGGGGCCGACGCAGACAACCGGCAACGCACTCGATCTCGCACTCGATGGCGACGGCTATTTCCAGGTCACGCTGCCGGGCGGCCAGCTCGCCTATACCCGCGCGGGCAATTTCAGCCGTTCCGCAGAAGGCCAGCTTGTGACAGCGCAAGGCTTTGTCGTGCAGCCCCCCATAACGATCCCGGAAGGTGCGACTTCGATCACGATCGCGCCTGATGGAACTGTTTCTGCCACGCTTCCTGCGACTGCCGAACCTTCACAGCTTGGACAGATCACTATCGCCAGCTTCGCCAATCCGGCCGGCCTTGCGGCGGGCGGGGACAACTTCCTGACCGAGACCGCGGCCAGCGGCGCCGCGCAGATCGGTATCGCAGGCGAAGTCGGGCGCGGGCGCATCCGCCAGGGCTTCCTCGAAAGCTCCAACGTCAACGTCGTCGAGGAACTGGTCGACATGATCGAGACCCAGCGCGCCTACGAGGTCAATTCCAAGATGATCTCGGCGGTCGACGAAATGCTCAAGAACGCCAACCAGACCCTGTGACGGACCCGCAGCCCATGATGGACTCCCCCTTCGAAGCCGCCTTCCGCGCTACTGTCGATGGCAAGCCCCTTGGCATGAAGCTTCTTGTATGCCTCCTCGTGCCGCCCGCCGTGGTGCTCGCCGCTATCGCGCCAGATCACGCACACGGCAAGCCGACCCGCCCCGCCGAAGGCTTTGGCGCCGTGCTGCCGCAGGCCCCCGCGCCGCGCCCGGCGGACGGCGCGATCTTCAATGTTGCGGCGGGCTACACCGGCCTCGCCGAAGGGCGCCGCGCGCATGCGGTAGGTGATCCGCTGACCATCATCCTCACCGAAAACCTCAATTCCTCGAAAACCGCCGCTTCGAAAACCCAGAAGAACGGCGCCTTCAACATCGTGCCTCCCAGCGCCGGGCCGCTGTCCTTCCTCGATCCCAACGCCCTTAAAGCTTCGGGCGGATCGTCGTTCAACGGGCAGGGGAATGCCACGCAGACGAGCACGCTCGGCGGCGAGGTTTCCGTCACCATCGCCGAAGTGCGCCCCAATGGTACGGCGCTGGTCGTAGGAGAAAAGCGCTTGCTGCTGAGCCAGGGCCAGGAATGGGTGCAGTTTTCCGGCATCGTCCGCCTCGGCGACATCGATGCGGACAACCGCTTGCGCTCGACGCAAGTTGCTGATGCGCGGGTGAATTACACCGGCAACGGCTCTATCGGCCGCGCCAGCCGCGAGGGCTGGCTGTCGAAGTTCTTCAGCGTGATCACGCCGTTCTGATGATGGCGTTTTCCCCCCTCTTTCGCGGCCTTTTGGCCCTTGTTGCGGCGCTCATGCTCGCCCAAACGCCCGCATATGCGGACCGCGTGCGCGATCTCGGCGCGTTTCAGGGCGTGCGGACCAACCAGTTGACGGGTTATGGCGTCGTTGTCGGCCTTCCTGGCACGGGTGACGACAACCTCGAATACATCACGCAGGCGATGCGCGGCGTTTCGGGCCGCCTCGGCGTGCAGCTGCCGCAGGGCATCTCGCCCGGTCTCAAGAACGCCGCCGCCGTGCTCATCACCGCCGATCTCCCCGCCTTCGCCAAGCCCGGCCAGCGCATCGACGTGACGGTCTCGACCATCGGCAAGGCCAAGAGCTTGCGCGGCGGCGCGCTGATCCTTGCTCCGCTCTACGGCGCGGACGGGCAGATCTATGCGATGGCGCAGGGCAACCTCGCCGTCGGCGGCCTTGGCATCACCGGCAAGGATGGCAGCCAGCTCACGGTCAACGTCCCCACCGTTGGCCGTATTGCCGAAGGCGCCAGCGTCGAGCGCGCGGTCGCGACCGGCTTCGACAGCGGCGATGTGCTGCGCTGGAACCTGTTCACCGCCGATTTCCTCACCGCCAGCCGCGTCCGCGATGCAGTCAACGCGCGCTTTCCCGGCGCGGCGACGGTGGAGGACGGCATCACCCTCGCCATCCGCCTGCCGCAGGCGACCGACACCCGCGCGACGATGATGGCCGCGATCGAGATGATCGAAGTGAACCCGGCCGAGAAGGCCGCCAAGGTCATCGTCAACAGCCGCAGCGGCACGGTCGTGATCAACAGCGCGGTGCGCCTTTCGCCCGCCGCGATCAGCCACGGCAAGCTCGTCGTGAAGATCGACGAGAAGCCGCAAGTCTCGCAGCCCGCACCGTTCAGCCGCGGGCAGACGGCTGTCACCCCGTCGAGCCAGATCAGCGCCGAGGAAAGCGAGGCCCATGTTGCGCTGTTCAAGCCTGGTGCCTCGCTTTCCAGCCTAGTCGATGCGCTCAACAAGCTCGGCGTCACCCCGTCCGATCTCGTCGCGATCCTCGAGGCGCTCAAGCAGGCGGGCGCGCTGCGGGCGGAGATGGAAATCATATGACCCAGATCGCCCCCATCACCGCACCCGCAGGCCCCTCCGCTGCCGACCGCGCCGCGCTCAAGAAGGCGGCGCAAGGCTTCGAGGCCATTTTCGTGCGCCAGATGCTCGCCGCCGCGCGCGCGGCCAGCCTTGCCGGCGACGATCCGATCTTCGGCGGTCAGGCGCAGGAAACCTTCACGCAGATGCGCGACGAGCGCTTCGCGGACATCGCGGCACAGGCCGGCACCTTCGGCCTCGCCGGGCAGCTCGAAGCGCAGTTCGCGCGCCTGCTGCCCCCGGCGAAAGCGGAGTAAGCGGCCATGGCCTCAGACCTCCTTTCGATCGGCCTCTCCGGCGCTAAAGCGGCCAAGATCGGGCTCGATGTTACCGCGCAGAACATCTCGAACGCGGCGACGGACGGCTATGTGCGCCGCACCATCGGCCTCACCGAAGTCGCCTCGACCGGCTACAACCAGAACGTGCGTGATGTCTCGCTGTCGGGCGTGCGCGTCGAGAAGATCGTGCGCAATGCCGACGCCTTCCGCCAGAGCGAGGTCCGCCGCACCGGTGCCGACACCGCGCGCGCCGATGCCGAGGTCAAGGGCCTCGGCAATATCGAATCCGCGCTCGAACAGTCCGGCGTCTACCCCGCCATCACCGGCTTCGAATCCGCGCTGCAGAAGCTGAAGGAAGACCCGGTCGATACATCGCTGCGCGCCTCGGTGATCGAGGCTGCGCGGACGATGACCGCCACGTTCCAGATCGCGTCGAAGGAAATGGACGCGGTGGGCAAGGGCCTGCAGTTCGAGGCGGCCGACGGCGTCACCCAGGTCAACCGCATCGCGGGCGAGCTTGCGCGCACCAACTTGCGCCTCGCCCGCGCCGCCGATGCGAGCTCGGACCAGACCGCGCTCCTCGACCAGCGCGACAAGCTGCTCGCCGACCTCAGCCAGTACGGCGATATCGGCACCACCTTGGCGCAGGACGGCAGCGTCACCGTCACGCTCGGCAGCACCTCGCCAGCCACGACGCTGGTCAGCGGCGGCAGCACCACCGCGCTCGCGCTGACCACCGCCGCCGATGGCACCGTGGACTATGCGCTTGGCGGCAGCGCGCTCACGCTCGCCGGCGGATCGCTCGCGGGGCAGCAGCTCGCGCTGGACAAGCTGGCGCAGCTGCGCGGCGATCTGGACGGCCTTGCTGCGTCCATCGTCACCACCGTCAACAGTGCGCAGGGCAGCGGCACCGACCGCGACGGCAATCCGGGCGCAAACCTGCTTTCCGGCAGCACTGCCGCAACCATCACGCTGGCAACGGGTGATCCGGCCAAGATCGCTACCGCCCCGTCCGGCGCGCCCAAGAACAGCCGCGATGCGAGCAATCTCGATGCCTTGCGCAGCGCGCTTTCCACCGCCGATCCGGCGGGCAAGATGGATGCGATCCTGTTCGATATCTCGGCCAGTGTCTCGGGCCGCACCGTCACGCGCGATGCGCTCGCGACGATTTCGGATGCCGCCAAGACTGCGCTGGCCGCCCAGACCGGGGTCGATCTCGATGCCGAGGGCGTCAATCTCGTCCGCTACCAGCAGGCATTCCAGGCTTCGGGCCGGGTGATGCAGGTCGCGGCATCGATCTTCGATTCGCTGCTCCAGATCCGGTAGAACGCGCATGAGCATCTTCGCCACCAGCACCGCTGCCTTCTTCGACCGCTCGACGCAGAACCTGTCCGCGCTGCGCGGGCAGGCCGAGGAACTGCAGAACCAGATCAGCTCGAACAGCAAGATCACCCGCTCGTCCGACGATCCGCTCGCGGCCTCGCAGTTGCGCGCGCTGGCCCGCGCCGAAAGCATCGGCACGATCGACACCGCGGCGACCAACCGCGCCACGGTCGATCTCAACCTGACCGACACCGCGCTCAACCAGTTCGCGACGTACGTTTCCCGCGCGCAGGAACTGGCGACGCAGGCGGCCTCCACGCTGCTCCCCGCCGCGCAGCGCGCCAGCATCGCTTCGGAACTCGCCCAGATCCACAAGGGCCTCGTCGGCCTCGCCAACACGCGCGATAGCGCCGGGCACGCGCTGTTCGGTGGAGACAGCCCCGGCGATGCCTACCAGATCAACGCCGCCGGCCAGGCGCAATACATCGGCAGCGGCAGCGCCGGGCAGCTTTCGCTGGGCGACGGCCAGACCGTCAGCCGTAGCCTGACCGGCCCCGAGTTCCTCTCGTTCAAGGATCCGGCGGGCAACCAGACCGATCTGATGACGGTGATCAAGTCGCTCTCCGACGCGCTTGCCGGGGGCGGCGCCAGCACCGCCGCCACGGCACAGGCGGCGCTGGGTTCGCTCGCCAATGGCCTCGATGCGATCACCACCGCGCAGACCGTCGTCGGCTCGCGGCTCAGCTGGATCGATCTTTCGACCGAGCGTCAGCAGGCGATGAGCGAGGCCCGAGCCTCGCAGCAGGAGGATATCGGCACGCCTGAGCTGGGCTCCGCGCTCGCCCGCCTGCAGCAGCTTTCCACCGTGCTCGAAGCGAGCCAGGCCAGCTTCACCAAGCTCGCCAACCTATCGCTGTTCGACTTCCTGCGCTGATCCGACCGGGACCACCCAAGCCATGTATGCAGCCATCGGTATCGTCATTCTCCTCGTCATGGTGTTCGGTGGCTTCGCCATCACTGGCGGCGCGCTCGGGCCGGTGATGGAAGCCATTCCGCACGAAATGCTGATCATCGGCGGCGCCGCGCTGGGCGCGGTCGTCACCGGCAATTCGCTCCATGAGATCAAGGCGATCGGCGGCGGCCTCGGCAAGGTGTTCAAGGGCCCCCGGCACAGCAAGCAGGACCACGTCGATGCCATCGTGCTCTGCACGCGTCTGATGAAGATCCTGCGCAGCGACGGCCCGGTCGCGCTTGAAAGTCACGTGACCGACCCCGCCAACTCGCCGATCTTTGCCGAGTTTCCCAAGATCCTCGCCAACAAGCCGCTCGTCGCGCTGATCTGCGACACGCTCACGCTGATCGTCGTGTCCTCCGGCACGCTCGAGGTCCACGCCGTCGAGGACGTGATGGACCATTCGATGAAGACGCACTTTCACGAAATGAGCGAGCCGCAGCACGCCTTGCAGAACCTCGCCGACGCACTGCCCGCATTGGGCATTGTCGCGGCGGTGCTCGGCGTGGTGAAAACGATGGGCTCGATCGACAAGCCGCCCTCGATCCTCGGCGCGATGATCGGATCGGCGCTGGTCGGGACGTTCATGGGCGTGCTGCTCGCCTATGGCATCGTCGCCCCGCTTGCAGGACGCCTCAAGCAGGTGCTCGATCAGGACGAGATGATCTTCCAGGCCGTCAAGCAGGTGATCATCGCTAGCCTCCACGGTTGGCCGCAGCCCCTCGTTGTCGAAAGCGCGCGTTCGGGCCTTGGCCATTCGTTCCGCCCGGGCCTTTCCGAACTGCTCGACGCATTGCGCGGTCGTTAAGAGGGGCGGCGGTTAGCCATGGCCAAGCCACCCAAGGGCAAGAACGAGCCGGTTCGCCCGATCATCGTCAAGAAAGTCACCGTCGTCGAAGGCGGTCACCACGGCGGCGCGTGGAAGGTTGCCTATGCGGACTTCGTGACCGCGATGATGGCGTTCTTCCTGCTCATGTGGCTGCTCGGCGCGACCACCGAAAAGCAGCGCAAGGGCATCGCCGACTATTTCACGCCCACGCTCGTCAAGATGAAGGAAGGCAGCGCCGGGTCCTATGGCCTGCTCGGCGGCTCCTCGCTCACCGATACCGACAGCTACCAGTACCGCGCCGGGCAGACCGGGACCAAGACGTTGACGATCCCGCGCGATGCGACCGGCGGCCCCAAGGATGGCGGCACCAAGGCCAAGCGCACCGCCAGCCTCCAGCAGCGCCTGCAGCAGAAGCTGGCGGCGAGCGCCAACCTGCGCAAGCTCGCCAAGCAGGTCCACGTCTCGCAGACGCCCGAGGGCATCCGGCTCGATCTGATGGACGATGCCAAGTTCTCGATGTTCCGCCTCGGCACGACGATCCTCACGCCTGATGCCGCCGAACTGGTCCGCGCGATCGGGCAGGCGCTCGGGCAGGACAATTCCGCCCTCACCGTGCGCGGCCACACCGATGCGCTGCAATGGAAGCCTGGAGACCCGGCGAACAACTGGTCCCTCAGCGCCGGCCGCGCCGAAACCACGCGCCAGGCCCTGATGAAAAGCGGCGTCGCCGAGGCCCGCTTCCGCCGCATCGAAGGCGTTGCCGATCAGGAACCGCTGATAGCGGACAAACCCACCGATCCGCGCAACCGGCGGATGAGCATCCTGCTGATGAACTGAGCCGGGGCTGGACCTCCGCTGGGCACCTTGCCTATGCTTCCCTCACGAAGCGGCAGGGGGCACAAGGATGATCGGACGGCGCGCATTTCTGGCGGGTAGCGCGGCAAGCGCAGCCCTCGCCGCGACCCGCGCCGCCGCCGCGCCGATCCTCTCGGCCACCAATTTTGGTCTCACTCTCGCAGCGGCCCAGCGCCGCAACGGCTGGATCGAAGTCGATGCCGCCGCGTTCGAGGCGAACATCGAGACGCTGCGCAAGCTCGTCGCCCCCTCCCGCATCTGCGCGGTGATGAAGGCCGACGCTTACGGAAACGGCATCGCGCTGCTGATCCCCTCGGTGATCAGGGCCGGCATCACCGACGTCGCGATCACCTCGAACGACGAGGCCCGCGTTGCCCGCCAGCTCGGCTATCGCGGGCGGCTTTACCGCATCCGCCTCGCGCATCCGGAGGAGATGGAGGACGCGCTGGGCCTCGGCCTGGTCGAGCTGATCGGCAATCCCGAAGCGGCTGCGCGGCTCGAGGCGATCTGGCTGAAGCGCCGGGCGCGGTTCCCGCTGCCGGTCCATCTCGCGCTCAACGCGGGCGGCATGTCGCGCAACGGAGTCGAGCTTTCGACCGACTACGGCAAGGCGGATGCCCACGCCCTGCTGGCGCTCAAGGGGCTGCGAATTGCCGGCGCGATGACGCATTACCCGAGCGAAGAAGCGCCCGACATCCTCGGCCAGCTGGCGCGCTACAAAGCGGATCTGGCGTGGCTGCAGGGTGAAGGCCTCAAAGCCGATGCCTTCACCCGCCACACCGCCAACACTTTCGCCACGCTTACCCAGCCCGATACCTGGCTCGACATGGTCCGCGTCGGCGGCGCGCTCTATGGCGATCCCGGCTCGGTCAAGACCAGCGCCTTCATTCCCGTCCCCACGATCAAGTCGCGCGTGGCCGCCGTGAACCACTACCCCGCCGGACAGACGGTGGCCTACGACCGCACGTTCCGGCTGGAGCGCGAAAGCTGGCTGGCCAATGTGCCGATCGGCTATTCGGATGGCGTGCGGCGCGGCTTCAGCCATGCCAACCGGCCCGAATTTCCGGCCGAAAGCAAGAACCACACCGAGGTCCTGATCCGTGGGCGCCGCGCGCCCATTGTCGGCCGGGTCACCATGAACACGCTGATGGTCGACGTGACCGAGCACCGCGATGTCTCGCTCGACGATGAAGTCGTGCTGTTCGGCGCGCAGGGTGCGGACCGGATCACCCAGGCCGAGTTCGAGGCCAATTCCAGCGCCTATGCTCCTGAAATGCTCGCCGTGCTCGGCGCAACCCTGCCCCGCGTATTAAAGCCGCTCTGAACAGGAAAAAGCCCGGCGATCCGTGGAGGGATCGCCGGGCGAAGGTGCCAGCCCGGTGGAGAACGGGCTTGCAGGGGGGAGCTGGGACTTAGCGCAGCAGCGAGAGGACGTTCTGCTGGCTCTGGTTGGCCTGCGCGATCATCGCGGTCGAAGCCTGGCTCAGGATCTGGGCCTTGGCCATCGCGGTCGTTTCAGCCGAGTAGTCGGTGTCCTGAATACGCGAACGGGCGTCCGACAGGTTGGTGATGTTGTCGTTCAGGTTGTTGACGGCCGATTCCAAACGGTTCTGGCCGGCACCGAGCGTCGCACGGGTCGAGTTGACGTTGGCGAGCGCGTCGTCGACGTTGTTGATCGTGGTCGAAGCCTTGGCAGCGTCGGTCACGTCGAGCGCCTGCGTGGTCGAAGCGGCGTCATAGGCCGTGTCGGTGCCGCCGAACAGCTTGGTGCCGTCGAAGGCCTTCGAGACGATGTCGACCGTGTCGGTGGTGTTCGCACCGGTCTGGATCGAGAACGTGACGTCATCGGTCGCCGCCGGCGTCGCGCCGACCACCGCAAACACGTTGTTGCCGTTGAACTTGGTGTTGTTGAGCACGTCCGAGATCTGGGCGTTGAGATTGCCGACTTCCGACTGCATCGCGTCGCGGTCCGACTGCTGGTAGGTGCCCGACTTCGACTGGACGGCCAGTTCGCGGACGCGCTGCAGCATGTTGGTCACTTCGTTGAGCGCACCTTCCGCGGTCTGCGCAAGGCTGATGCCGTCGTTGGCGTTGCGCACGCCCTGGCTCATGCCCTTGATCTGCGAGGTCATCGTGGTGGCGATGGCGAGGCCCGCCGCGTCGTCCTTCGCGCCGTTGATGCGCTTGCCGGTCGAGAGGCGTTCCATTGCCGTGCCGGCCATCTTGGCCGCCGAGTTGGAAGCGTTGGCCGCCTTGATGGCGCCGATGTTGGTATTGATAACCGCCATGGTCTGTCTCCGTATGAGAGGGGTCGTTCCCCGGTTGACGCCGGTCGGGGATCGACGCGGCAGCCACGGCAAAGACCGGCAAGAAGCTGCCGGGTTTAAGGGGGCAGTCGGCAGCGATCTGCCGCATCCAAGTAGTAGCCCTTAGGGCAGGCGCGGAGCTTAAAGTTTCGGTCGGCTTGACGTTTTCGCGCGAAAAACAGCCCGTCACGATGGTTAAGACAGGGCTGATATTCATGAACACGGATCAGGCAGTGCGCACGGCAGGAGGAAGCGCCGCCACCCAATCTTCGCCGCATGCCGCCTTGCTGGCACGGGCCCGTTCGGTGCTGGACAGCTTCACGCCCGCCGGAAGCTGCGCCCTGCGCGGTGCGGAAGAGCCGGCCGCCCCCGGCCTGTTCGATCGCACCGTGCTGCTTTCGCGCAGCACTGTGAATGCCATTACCCGCGGGCATGGTGGACGCCATGATCTGGCCTATGCCGACAGCGCCGATCCCGCCGTGCTTGCCGCGCTGATCGCCTGCGCCGCTCCTGCCGGCAGCCCCGTCGCCGCCGATCCCGAAACGCTCTCGGTCCTCGCGCTGGCCGAACGCCTTGCCGGAGCCGAGATCCCGGTCCTCATCAACGGCCCGACCGGGACCGGCAAGGAAGTGCTGAGCCGCTTCATCCACATGCGCTCGCCCCGCGCCGCTGCCCCCTTCATCGCGATCAACTGCGCCGCGATGCCCGAGACCATGCTCGAGACCATGCTGTTCGGCCACCAGAAGGGGGCGTTCACCGGCGCCAACGCCGCCTCGGAAGGCTTCTTCCGCGCTGCCCACGGCGGCACCTTGCTGCTCGACGAGATCGCCGAGATGCCGCTGGCGCTGCAGGCCAAGCTGCTGCGCGTGCTGCAGGAAGGCGAAGTCGTTCCCATCGGCGCGACCAAGCCGGTCAAGGTCGACGTCCGCGTGATTGCCTGCGCCAACCGCGATCTGCCCAGCGAAGTCGAGGAAGGCCGCTTCCGCGCCGATCTCTACTACCGCCTCAACGTCTTCCCGCTCGAGCTCAGCGCACTGCGTGACCGCCCGGCCGATATCGCCCCGCTCGCCTTCGCGATGGTGCTGCGCCATGTCCCTCAGGGCCGCCCGGTGCCGTGGATCGGCGAGGCCGCGCTGGCCATGCTCGAAGCCCACGCCTGGCCCGGCAACGTTCGCGAGCTCGAGAACGTCATGCGCCGTGCGCTGCTGCTGGCGGGCGATGCAGCCGAAATCAGCCTGCAGCACGTGGTGTTCGATCGCCCGGTGCGCGCTGCCGGTGAGAGCACCCCTGCCGATGTCGTGCCGCTGAATGCCGGCACCATCCCCGGCGGCAAGCTTTCCAACATCGTCCAGCTCTCGGAAACCCGCGCGATCCTCGCCGCGCTCGACAGCTGCGGCGGCAGCCGTGTCGCCGCCGCGCGCAAGCTCGGCATTTCCGAGCGCACCTTGCGCTACCGCCTCGCCGAATTCCGCGAGAATGGCATCGCCGTGGCAGGTAGCCGGCGATGAGCGGAGTTGGGGGGATTGGCGGAGGAGCCGGAGGGCTCCAGCAGATCATGGCGCTGCGCCAGCAGATCATCGATCGCTCGCAGCTCCTCCAGCAAGTCCGTACGCCTGCCTCGGGCGCGGCCGAAGCGGTTCCTGAAGCCCCAGCAAATGGCTTCACCTCGGCGCTCAAATCCGCGCTCGACAACGTCAACGCGGTTCAGGAGAACGCCTCGAAGCTGAGCGAAGGCTACGACAAGGGCGAAGTCACCGACATCGCCAAGGTCATGCTCGCGCGGCAGGAAGCCGGCGTCGCGTTCGAAGCCACGCTGCAGGTGCGCAACAAGCTGCTCACCGCCTATCAGGACATCATGAGGATGGGGGTCTGATAAATGGCCGATCCAGCTAGCCCCAGTCTGTCTGTCTTCGCCCCGCTCACCGATCCGGCGGGCGGCAGCATGATGGCGCGTGCCGGCGCGTTCATCGGCCAGCCGCCGGTGCGCCGTGCGCTGCCGTGGTTCGCCGGTGTTTCCGCCGCGGGCCTGACCGCGCTGCTCTACATGACGATGGCTCCCGCGCCCCAGCGCGTGCTCTACAGCGATCTCAGCGACAGCGAGCGCGCGCAAGTCGTCGCCGCGCTCGACAAGGCCTCGATCGCGTACTCCATCGACAATTCGACCGGTGCCGTCTCGGTTGGCGAGAACGATCTCTACAAGGCACGCATGGTCGCCGCGTCCGATGGCGCGATCGCGACGCCCGAAACCGGCCCGCAAATGCTCGACAAGCTGCCGATGGGCGCGAGCCGCACCCTGGAAGGCGAGCGCCTGCTCGCCGCGCGCGAACGCGAGCTTGAGCTCACGATCATGCAGATCGATGGCGTCGAGGCAGTCCGCGTCCACCTCGCCGAGCCCGAAAGGTCCGTATTCGTGCGCGACAATGCCGCGCCCACCGCGTCCGTGATGGTCAAGCTCGCACGTGGGCGGCAGCTTGCGGACAGCCAGGTCAGCGCCATCGTCAATCTCGTTGCCGGTTCGGTGCCCTCCCTCTCGGTCGATGCCGTCAAGGTGATCGACCAGCACGGACGCCTGCTGTCCTCTGGCACGGACGGCGATACCGACCGGCTCGACCTCCAATCGCGCATGGAAGAAAAGCTGCGCACGCAAGTCTCGCAACTGCTCACCCCCATGCTCGGCGAAGGCAACTTCTCCAGCGAGATCCAGGTCGATCTCGACATGGACCAGCTGACCTCCGCGCGCGAAAGCTATGACAAGCAGGGCGTGGTCCGCTCGGAAACGCAGTCAGCCTCGCAGGGTGGAGGTGCGGCGTCCGCCGTGGGCGTCCCCGGCGTGCTCTCCAATACGCCGCCGCCGCCGACCACCGCCCAGCCCGGCGCCCCCGGCGCGCAGCCCACGCCCGCTCCGACTCCGTCCCCGAGTGCCACGCCAGCCGCCGGCGAAAGCTCCTCCGCGCGCACCTATGAACTCGGCCGCGAAGTCGCCGTCACCAACCAGACGCCCGGCAAGATCAAGCGCCTCTCCGTCGCCGTCGCGCTGTCAGGCGCGATCATGGCCAAGGCCAAGCCCGCCGAGATCGACCAGATCAAGCAGCTCGTCGCCGCCGCGGTGGGCGCGGATACCGCCCGCGGTGATCAGGTCGCGGTGGTCGTCCGCAATTTCAGCCCGGTCGCGGTCACCCCGCCCGCCTTCTGGGAAACGCCGTGGTTCGCGATGATCGTGCGCAATGTCGTCGCGCTGCTCGCGGTGCTGCTGACCCTGCTGCTCGGCGTGCGCCCGCTGATCAAGGCACTGAAGCGCGACCCGGCCCCCGTTGTCGTCAAGGACACTGAGGAGACTGCGGAGAACCAGGCCGGCGAAGCAGGCGAGATCGACGAGAACGGCGAGGAAACCCCCGTCCGCCGCCGCCGCAAGAAGATCCAGCAGATCGAGCCGATCATTGATCCCGAAACCGGCGAAATCGATCCCGATGCGCTCAGCCGCCAGGTCGGTGTCGCCCAGCGCATCGTCGTCGAACAGCCGGATTCGGCGCTCAACGCGCTGCGCCAGCTCCTCAACGAACCCGCGCCCGAGGGACTGGAATGACCACCGAGGCCCCACCCGAGATCAGCGGCCCCACTCGTGCCGCAGTCATGATGATGCTGCTCGATGATCAGCTCGCCACCACGCTGCTTTCCCAGCTCGAACCCGCCGAGCTGCGGCTGCTCGGCGCGAAGATGTGCGAGATCGGCGAGATCGACGCCGATGCGATCACGCAGGCACTGCAGGGCTTCGTCGACAATGCTGCTGCCGTCACCATCGGCGCCACTGATCGCGTCAATCAGGTGCGCCAGCTGATGACCAGCGCTGTCGGCGATTTCAAGGCGGACAACCTCATGCAGCGCATCGCCCCCGATGCGCCGCGCCCCGGCTCCAGCCTTGAACTCGCACGCTGGCTCACACCGCATGCGCTGGTTCCACTGGTGCAGGGCGAACATCCGCAGGCGCTCGCCGTGCTGCTTGTCCAGCTCGATCCCGATGTCGCGGCGGGCGTGCTCCATGCCCTGCCCGAGCCGCTCCAGC
>NZ_LJHZ01000003.1:0-137898 GCF_001296055.1 Novosphingobium sp. AAP93 | reverse complement strand
GCGGGGGAGGCGGCGGGGGAGGCGGCGGCGGCGGCGGCGGTGCCGGCGTCGTCGTCGTGGTCGTCACGGTCTGCGTCTTGGGCAGATACCGCGCCGAACGCTTGCGCTTGTGCTTGCCCTTACGAGCAACACCTTTCTTCTTGTACGACTTCTTGTGCACCTTGTGCTTGGACGGAGCGCCGGCATCGGCGAAAACCAGCACAGGGGCGGCAATCAACGATGCTGCGGCAACTGCGCACATCGCCCTGGCAATGAAGCCTGCAGGGGGGTTAGCCATCTTTCTACTCCACAAAAAAGCGGCGCCTCGCGAGCGGCGAAGGAAAATCAGCGAATGTTTTTATTGGACCCCAGCCCACACAGTGGACCCTCAGGAAAAATACCTATCATGTTTCGTTTGCGTGCGCAAAGCGGGAATGGAGATCTGCCTCGCATTCGCGGCAAGTTCCTAGATTAAAACGGAATTTTATGTTCATATTGGAGAGAAACATGCTTGGTTGCTGTTATGCGACCATTTCGCCGGGCTGGCATGCCGGATTGAGGTACAATGCGCAGTTGTTTCGGTCGGCAGAAAAAATCATTCAGGTTCAACACCCTTGGATGTCAATGCGCGGCGCCGAGATCGATTCCGCCACGCGGCCGCGGTGCCAGCCAGACGAGGATCGCTGCAACTGCGAACAGTACCGTGCAGCCCCAGAAAATCGCATTGGTGGCAAGAGTTACGCTTTCCGTTTGCACGATTCGCTCCAGTGCCATCCGTCCCTGGTCGGCGGTAAATCCCATACCTTGCGGCAGAGGGCGGACCAGACCAGCAAGATCCTCGTGCGCTATCTTGGCCTCACGCTCCCACATCGTCGTCGCGAGCGAGGTGGCAAAGGCTCCGGCCAGCGTCCGGACGAAGTTCTGCAGGCCCGCCGCTGATGCGGTCTGGTCCGGTCGCACCGATCCCAGCGCCAGCGACGTGGTCCCGATAAAGAAGAATGGCATGCCAAGCCCCTGCAGGAACTGTGGGAGCGAGATGGTGAAGAAGTCCATCTGGCTCACCCATCCCGTCCGCAGCAGCGAGACCACCCCGAGCCACACCACGCCGAACGTGATCAGCTTGCGCACGTCGAACCGGGCCATCATCCCGGCCGCTACGGGCGACATGATCACCGCCAGCACGCCGACAAAGGCGGTTGCATAGCCGGCGTAGGTTGCTGTGTAGCCAAGATTGGTCTGGAGGAAGAGCGGAACGACCACGATAGCCGAGAAGAACCCGCAATAGGCGATGCTCTGCGCCGCCACCGCGGCCGTATAGCCGCGCTGGCGGAACACCGAGAGGTCGACCACAGGATTGGCTTCGGTCAGCTCCCAGATCAGGAACGCCGCAAAGCCGATCACCGCGATGACGGCCAGCGTGCAAATGAAGGTGCTGGCGAACCAGTCGGAATTGCGTCCTTCGTCGAGCATGATCTGCAGCGCGCCGACCCAGACCACCAGCAGCGCGAGGCCGATGTAGTCGATAGGCCGCCGCACTGTCGGCGTCTCGAAACGCAGCAGGTAGCGCACTGCAAAGAACAGGCAGAAGGCGCTCACCGGGAGGTTGATGAAGAAGATCCAGTGCCAGCTCCAGTCATCGGAGATGGTGCCGCCGAAGATGGGGCCGAGGATCGGCGCGACGACCACCGTCATGCTCCACAGGCCCAGCGCCATGCCCACCTTCTCCGGCGGGAAGATGCGCGTCATCAGGGTCTGCGACATCGGCATGATCGGCCCGCCGCTCAGGCCCTGGAACACGCGGAAGATGATCAGCGCCTCGAGGCTGCGCGAAAGCCCGCAGAGCAGCGAGAACAGGGCAAAGCCGGTGATTGCGGCCAGGAACACCCGCACCGCCCCGAACCGCGCGGCGAGCCAGCCGGACAGCGGTACGCAGATCGCCTCCGCCACCGAGTAGGACGTGATCGCCCAGGTCCCTTGCGTCGGCGAGACAGCAAGGCTCCCCGCGATATGCGGCACCGAGACGTTGGCGATCGTGATATCGAGCACCACCACGAAATTCGCAAGCGCGAGGCTCATCGCCGCCAGCAACAGCGGCCAGCCCTTCAGCCGCGGCGTTTCAGTGCCCGCGGTCACGTCACTTCGCCCCGGTGTCGATCGTCGCGGTCATCGAAAGGCCGACGCGCAGCGGGTGCGCCTTGAGCTCCCTGGGATCGAGCGCGACGCGCACAGGCAGGCGCTGCACCACCTTGATCCAGTTGCCGGTTGCGTTCTGCGCCGGAATCAGCGCCTGCGCCGATCCGGTGCTGCCCGAAAAGCCCACCACACGGCCGTGATAGACCACGCTGGAGCCATAGAGATCGGATGTCAGTTCCACCGGCTGGCCCGGTGCCACGCGGCGCAGCTGGCCTTCCTTGTAGTTCGCATCGACATGGGCCTCGCCCAGCGGCACCACCGTCAGCAGCACCGTGCCCGAGGCGACCCGCTGGCCCGCCTGCACGTTGCGCTGGGTCACAATGCCGTCGACCGGCGCGCGGATCACCGTGCGCGCCAGATCGAGCTTGGCCCGGTCCAGCCGCGCCTTGGCCGCGAGCACGTCGGGGTTCTCCGCCGGCGCGGTGTCGCCGACCAAAGCGGCGTTGGCATTAGACTGCCCTTCCGCCGACCCGCGCGAGGCCCGCGCCTGCGCGAGGTCTGCCTCGGCCACCGTCAACTGGCCCTGCGCCGCCGCAAATGCGTTGCGCGCGCTCGAAAGCTCTTCGCCCGAAACCGCGCCGCCCGAAACCAGCGCCTCGCGCCGGGTCAAGTCCAGCCTGGCGCGGGCAAGGTTTGCCGCTGCGACACCGACCAGCGCCTGCTTGCGCTTGATATCGGCATCGGTCGCCTGCACTTGCGCAGCGAGCGCGGTGCCGGTCTCGACCGTCTGGTTCACCCGCCGCAGCGCCTGCGCCACGGCGGCCTCCGCCTCGGCCACGGCAATCCTCGCGTCCGCCGGATCAAGCTCGATCAGCACATCGCCCTTCTTCACCGCCATCGTGTCGACCGCCGCGACGCGGATCACGGTCCCGCCTGAAAGTGCGGTAACCGGCGCGATCTCGGCGGCGACGTAGGCATTGTCGGTTTCGACGTAGCGTCCACCGAAAAGCACTTCATAGCCGCCGTAGACGACGGCCGCAGCGAGTACGGCGCCGCCCAAGATCGCAAAGCCACGCTTGCGCTTTGCAGCGGCGTCACTGGCGGGAGGAGCGGATGCCATCGTCTGGGTATCTTCCAGCAAGATCTGGGGATCGCGGTCGGCCATCGGGTGCTCTTTCGTCATGCTTTGGTGCTGAAGCCGCCGCCCAGCGCGCGGATCAGCTCGACATTGAGGGTCAGCGCACGCGCATCGAGCGCGGCGACAAGCTGGCGGTTGCGGAGCAGCGCATCCTGCGCCGTCAAAACCGAGAGGTACGGCGAAAGCCCGCCTTCGTAGCGCCGCCGTGCGATGGCGTAGGCTTCCTCCGACGCGGCCAGCGCTGCGTGCGCCTCGGCCTGCCGGGTTGCCAGCGCGCGTTGCGAAGCGGCTGCATCGGCGACTTCGTTGAGCGCGCGGACCAGCGTCTGGTCATACTGGGCGACCGCTTCGTCATAATCGGCTCGCGCGGTGCGGTAGTTCCCCTCGATCCGCCCGCCCGAGAAGATCGGCAGGCTGACGGCCGCGCCGGCCTCCCCGATCTCCGAGCCATTGGCGGTCAGGTTGCCGAGCCCCAGCGATTGCAGGCCGATGAATCCCATCAGGTTGACGTTGGGATAGAATCCGGCGCGCGCCACGGTGATCCGCGAACTTGCAGCCTCTGCCCGCAGCCGTGCGGCGGCGATGTCGGCTCGTCTGCCAACGAGATCGAGCGCGAGATTGGTCGGCAGGCCCGGCACCGGCAGCGCGCGCGGCGCGGGCAGGGCGATCTTCGCGCCGCGCTCAGGTCCGGCACCGATCAGCGCGGCCAGACGGTTGCGCGTCAGTTCGATGGCTTCGTCCGTGGCGGCAAGGTCTCCACGCGCCAGCGGCACCGCGGCATCGGCCTGGCGCTGCTCACCGCGCGTGTCGAGCCCGCTCACCACCCGGCGGGCGACGAGCGCGGCGACTTCCTCGCGCTGCTTTACCGCAGCCACGTCCACCTCGCGTTGGGCGGCCAGTCGAGCCAGATCGGCGTAGGCGGCGGCAATCGAGGTCGCCAGCGCCAGCCGCGCCGCTCGCGCCTCGATCAGCGCCGCTTCGCGCTCCGAGGTGGCGGCCCGCAGTGCGGCGCGGTTCTTGCCGAAGAAATCGAGCTCGTAATTGAGATCGAGCGTGAAACGCCCGCTGTCGTTGAATCCCTTGGGCACGAATTGCCGCGGAAAGCCGTTGTTGTAGCTCTGCTTGACCTCGGTGACTTGCCCGTTTGCCGAAAGCGAAGGGAGCAGTCCGGCCCCGGCTCCGGTGGCATAGCCCGCCGCCTTGCGCGCCCGGGCATCGGCCACCGCCAGCGTCGGCGAACCGGCAAGGCCTTCCTCGATCAGCGCGGAAAGCTGAGCGTCGCCATAGTCCTTCCACCAGCCGTCCCCGGGCCACTGGCCCGTCGGTTCGCTCTGGACGACGCCGAGCGTCCCCGCATCGCGCAGGGATGGGCGTGCGCCGAGATCGGGCATGGTGGCACACCCCGCCAGCAGCGCAGCCGCGCCGAGCAGAAATGCCGCCCGTTTCATCGGTAAGGGGAAACGCATCAATGACACCATAATGACAGTACGGTTCGGTCACTAACGCAATGGGCGCTTGCAGCGGCCAAGTCAAGTGAATAAGTGTACGGAATGGTCACTAGCGACACACTGGCCAGGGGGAGGCTGGGGCGGCAAAGCCCTGACGAACGGCGGGAAAACATCCTCGCCGTGGCGGCGGAGGCGTTTGCCCTTGAGGGCTACGGCATCACCTCGATGTCGACAATCGCCGCGCGCCTGGGCGGTTCCAAGGCGACGCTCTACAAATACTTCACCTCGAAGGAGGAACTGTTCCAGGCCGTCATGCAGCGCAAGTCGCAGGCGGTGATCGGCCCGTTCGAGGAACTCGCTGACCGATCGACCGATCCTGAGACGCTGCTCCGCGCATTTGGAATGATCTTCCTCACGAGGCTGTGCCAGCCCGACGCGCTTGACATCCATCGTACTGTCCATGGCGAAGGCCAGCGTTTTCCGGAAGTGGCGCGGACGTTCTTCGCTTATGGGCCGGATGCCGCCTATGCACTGCTGACACCGGCGCTGGAACGGTTTCACCACGAAGGGCAGATCGATTGCCCGGACCCGCGCCTTGCCGCCGAACAATTCTTCGCCATGGTGCGCGGCGATATCCACTTGCGCGTTTCCAGCGGGCTTGTTCCGCCGCCGTCCGAAGCCGAAATCGAGCGGCAGGTGAACCACGCCGTCGGCATTTTCGTGCGCGGCATTGCGCGGCGCGACCGTCCCGGCTGAAATCGGCAGCGACCCTTCCATCGCCCCTTGACCGCACGCCCCGCGCACGGGCACACCCCGACCCGCATCGGCTCCACCCGGAACCGGTCCCAGGCTGACTACAAAAAGGAGAGGCCATGTTCTCGCACGTGATGCTCGGCAGCAACGATATCGAGCGCTCGAAGACCTTCTACGACGCCGTGTTCGCGGCCTTCGGCGGCAAGCCGGGGTTCGTCGATCCCAAGGGCCGTCTGGTCTATGTCCACAACGGCAGCAACTTCATCATGACCAAGCCGATCAATGGCGAGCCGGCCTGCTGCGCCAATGGCGGCACGATCGGTTTCGCGATGACCCCCGAGCAGGCCGATGCCTGGTACGCCGCCGGTCTCGCCCATGGCGGCTCGGCTTGTGAAGATCCGCCGGGGCCGCGTGAAGGCACGCCGTTCTACCTCGCCTATCTGCGCGATCCGGACGGCAACAAGCTCTGCGCGCTCCACGTGATCGGCAACTGAGACAGTACGGGACTGACATGACGCTCGAGACCGTTTCGACCAGCAAAGCGCACGGCGGCACGCTGGGCGTCTACAAGCACCAGTCCACCGCGACGGGGACGGGAATGACCTTTTCGGTCTTCCTGCCCCCGCAGGCGGCAGAAGTCGGGGCCAAGCTCCCCGTGCTTTTCTACCTTTCCGGCCTGACCTGCACCCACGCCAATGTGACGGACAAGGGCGAATACCGCCGCCTGTGCGCCGAGCTTGGCCTGATCTTCGTCGCCCCCGATACCAGCCCGCGCGGCGAGGGCGTGGCGGACGATGCGGAAGGTGCCTACGATTTCGGCCTCGGCGCCGGCTTCTACGTCAACGCCACCGAGGAGCCCTTCGCGGCGCATTACCGCATGTGGGACTATATCACGCAGGAACTGCCCGCGCTGATCGCTGACAACTTCCCGATCGATCCGGCGCGCATGGGCATCACCGGCCATTCGATGGGCGGCCACGGCGCGCTCACGATCGGCCTGACTTTCCCGGACAAGTTCAAGTCGCTCTCCGCCTTCGCGCCCATCGTCGCGCCCGGACAGGTGCCGTGGGGCCACAAGGCGCTCGGCGGCTATCTCGGCCAGGACCGTGCCGTGTGGCGCGCGCATGATGCGGTGGCGCTGATCGAGGACGGCAAGCGCCCGGCGGGTGACATTCTCGTCGATCAGGGTGCGGCCGACGGCTTCCTTGTCGAGCAACTGCGCCCCGAACTCTTCGAGGCGGCCTGCAAGGCAGCGGGGGTCAACCTCACCCTGCGCCTGCAGGAAGGCTACGACCACAGCTACAACTTCATCTCGACCTTCATGGACGACCACCTGCGCTGGCACGCCGCGCGGCTGTAACCACCGGGATCGCCCCCTACTCCGCTCATGCTGAGCTTTTCGAAGCATGCCGGCGCGACCGTCGTGTCGGCACCCTTCGACAGGCTCAGGGTGAGCGGAGTTTGTTTGGGTTTGCGTTGAAGACGCGGCTTTCGCCTACTTCCGCACGTCCTTCGCCACGGCATCGAGCAGCCCGTTGACGAACTTCGTCTCGCGCGCATCGAAAAACGCGTGGGCGACGTCGAGATACTCGCCGATCACCGTGCCGACGCCGATGTCCGGGCGCGCTAGCAGTTCATAGGCACCCGCGCGCAGGATCTGCAGCATCGTGCGGTCAAGCCGAGAAATCGACCAGCCCTCCGCCAGTCGCCCCGTCAGCACGCTGTCGATCTCCTCTCGCCGCGCCGCCACGCCGCGCACAACGTCGTCGAAGAAAGCGACGTCCGCCTCGTGGTACTGCTCGTCCTCGATCTCCGCGCCGAGCCGGTGCATGTGAAATTCGTCGAGCAGCAAGTGCAGCTGCGGCTGCTCCATCTCGAGCTGGTAGAGCGCCTGCACGGCGGCAAGCCGCGCGGCGGAGCGGGCGGTCAGGCGCCCTTGTTTGTTGCTACCGGCGGTGCGCGTCATATTCCAAGCCTCAGTTCGATGGAGCGGGCATGGGCGGCAAGGCCTTCCGCTTCGGCCAGCGCCACGGCAGCCGGTCCCACCGCGCCGAGCGATGCTTCGCTGACGCTGAGGAAGCTGGTGCGCTTCATGAAATCGAGCACCGACAGCCCGGAGGCAAACCGCGCGCGCCGCCCGGTGGGCAGCACATGGTTCGGCCCCGCGACATAATCGCCGATGGCTTCGGGGGTGTGACGGCCGAGGAAGACCGAGCCCGCGTGGCGGATGCCCGCAAACAGCGCCTCGGGATCATGGGTCGCGATCTCGACGTGCTCGGCGGCCAGCGCATTGGCCAGCGCGGGAGCCTCTGCCAGCGAATCGACCACCACGATCACGCCATGCGCATCCCAGCTGGCGCGGGCGACAGCGGCGGTCGGCAGCAGTGCGATCTCGGCCTCGACCGCAGCCGTCACCGCATCGGCAAAGGCCGCATCGTCAGTGATCAGGATCGACTGCGCGGCAGGGTCATGCTCGGCCTGGCTGAGCAGGTCGGCGGCAATCCACTGCGGGTCGTTCTGCCCATCCGCAATCACGAGGATTTCGGAAGGCCCTGCCACCATGTCGATGCCGACCACGCCGTAAAGCTGGCGCTTGGCCTCGGCGACCCAGGCGTTGCCCGGACCGGTGATCACATCGACCGGCGCAATGCGCTTCGTGCCATAGGCCAGCGCCGCAATCGCCTGCGCCCCGCCGACGCGCCACACTTCATCGACACCCACGAGGTGCGCAGCGGCCAGCACCAGCGGATTGACCTGTCCCTTGGGCGTCGGGGTGGTCACCACCAGTCGGCCCACACCCGCGACCTTGGCCGGAATGGCGTTCATCAGCAGCGAAGACGGATAAGCCGCGCGACCGCCCGGGACATAGAGCCCCGCGCCATCGACGCCGTGCCACTTCGCGCCGAGCCGCACGCCGGAGGCATCGGTGTAGTCGCGGTCCTCTGGCAGCTGCGCTTCGTGGTAAGCCCGGATGCGTTCCGCCGCGAGTTCGAGCGCGGCGCGCAAGGCGGGATCGAGCGCGTCGAACGCCTCGCGGCAGGTCTCGGCGGGAATGCGCCAGTCCTCGCCAAGGTCGTGGCCGTCGAACCGCTTGGTATAGTCGGCCAGGGCCTCGTCACCCCGCGCCCGCACATCGGCGAGGATCGCGGTCACATCGCGCGCGACATCGGCATCGCTCTCGCGCCGGTCACTGACGACGGCGGCAAAGGCTTCGGCAAAGCCCGCGTCCCGGGTGTGAAGGCGCTGCATCAGGCCGCCTTCCGCCGGGCAACGAGTTCGCGGAAGCGATCGATCAGCGCGCCCATGCGCACCGGATCGGTCTTCAGCGCGGCGCGGTTGACGATCAGGCGCGCCGAGACCGGCATGATCCGGCTCGTCTCGACAAGGCCGTTGTCCTTCAGCGTGCGGCCAGAGGACACGAGGTCGACGATCCGGCTGGCAAGGCCCAGCGAGGGAGCCAGTTCCATCGCGCCGTTCAGCTTTACAACTTCCGCGGCGACGCCCAGCTTCTCGAAGTGGCGGCGGGTAAGGCTGGGATATTTGGTAGCAACCCGCGCATGGCTTTCCCGCGCCGTGGCCCCGCTGGCGACAGCGTCCGCAGGCTCCGCCACCGAGAGGCGGCAGTGCCCGATATCGAGATCGACCGGCGCATAAAGGTCGGCGTAGTCGAATTCGTCGATCACATCCGAACCGACGATCCCCGCCTGCGCCGCGCCATGCGCCACGAACGTCGCGACATCGAAGGCGCGGACGCGGATGATCGTCATGTCGTCGCGGCTCGTGGCAAAGCTCAGCTTGCGCGAGGCCTTGTCGAAGAAGTCCGCCTCGGGCACGACACCGGCATCGGCCAGCAGCGGCAGCGCCTCGTCGAGGATGCGGCCCTTGGGCAGGGCGAAAACGATGGGTGTTGGCGCAGTCATGGCGCATGGCCCCTATGGCAAAGGGCCGGAAAGGGCAACCGTATGGAACGGGTCATGGATTGGAGCGATGTCGCTGAGGCGATCCGCTGGCAGGCCGATCATGCCGCCAAGAACGGCGCGCCCTGCACTGCAAGGGTGGTGCGCGCGCAGCTCGCCCTTTTGGAAAGCGACACCGAAACCGGCCGCCGACTTGCCACCTGGCCCGGCAAGCCGCTCGAAGACGCACTGCCGCTGCGGCTGGCCGGCGGCTTCCATCATCTGGTCCTCTCCGGCACGGATGTGCGGCTTGGCGAGGTCTATCGCGGCGAGCTGACCGATCAGGACGCCGTCGACGCGCTGATCCTCGAACTCACGCACCGATACGACACCGCGCTGCTGCCCTGGCTCGATGGCCCGCCGCAGACCAACGAAGCGGGCCGCTCCGCCTCGATCATGGCCGCGCTGCTGTGGCTGTCCCCCCGCGTCGGGCCGCGCTTCGAGATGAACGAACTTGGCGCCAGCGCGGGCGTCAACACGATGATGGACCGCTATCACTACAACCTCGGCGGCACCCAGGTCGGCCCGCAGGATTCGCCGATGCAGATCAAGCCTGAATGGCGCGGGCCTCCACCGCTGTCCGCCCCTGTGGAGATCACGTCGATCCAGGGCTGCGACCGCGCGCCGGTCAATCTCGCCGATCCCGCGCAGGCGCTTCGGCTGAAAAGCTACGTCTGGGCCGAAGTGACCGAACGGCTGGCCCGGATCGACGCCGCGATCCACCTTGCAGGCGAACACCCCCCGCATCTCACGCAGATGGATGCTGGCGACTGGGTGGACCATCGCCTCGCCGCACCGCTCGAGGAAGGCACCACCCGCGTCTTCTACCACTCGATTGTCTGGCAATATCTGCCGCCTGAAACCCGTGCGCGGATCACCATGGCGATAACTGGGGCAGGGGAGGCAGGCCAGCGCCTCGCGTGGATCATGCTGGAGACCAACCGCGAAACCTTCCGGCACGAACTCACCGTGCGCCATTGGCCCGGCGGCAGCGAGCCTGCTTTGCTCGGCGAAGCCCATGCCCACGGTGCGTGGGTCGCGTGGCACGGCAAGGCGTGATTGGCCGCACCAACCAATTGCGGCGGCTGCCTCCCATGCTAGCCTCTCGGTAAACCTGCCTAGGAAGCCCTGCCCATGCGCCCGATGAAACTGATGCTTGCCGTCCTCGCGCTAGTCGCTGTCCCCGCCACGGCCCTGGCCGATTCTCCGCCGCTCGATTGGCGCACCAAGGTCCGAGCCTTCAACATCGAACACTGCAAGCACCCCGCCTGGGGCACCTCGCATTCGGACCGCGACTACGCACTCGCCAAAGCCATGGCCGCCACCGACAAGGTCGCGCTGGACGACGACGTGCTCTTTGCCGCTGCCTATCTCCACGACATTGCCGCCTTCAAACCCTACGAGAAGCCGGACCTCGACCACTCGGACGTAGCGGCGGACCTTGTCGGCGAAATCCTCGCGCCCACCGGCTTCCCCATGAGCAAGCTGCCCAAGGTGCAGGCCGCGATCCGCGAGCACATGTACTACCGCACACCGACCGTCCCCGAATCGCTTTACCTCCACGATGCCGATGCGCTCGATTGGCTCGGCGCGATCGGCGCGGCGCGGATCATGGCGCTGGCGGACCCCAACGGCGCGCAGCCCGATGGCCCTGCGGTCATCCCGATGCTGCAGGCAAACCTCAAGGATGTGCCCGCCCGCGTCCTCTCGCCCGCCGGCAAGGCGCTGATGCCCGCGAAGCGCGATCTGCTGGCAAAGTGGCTCGAGACGTTGTCGGCGGAGACGGAAGCGTTCAAGACGCTCTGATGCATCAGGTCCACTACCGCCCCTACGCCAAGGCCGACGAAGACGCCGTCATTGCCCATATCCTCGCGATCCAGCAGGGCGAGTTTGCCGTGCCGGTTACCGCCGAGGATCAGCCGGACTTGCGCGCGGTGGCGGACGTCTACCAGTCCGGCACCGGCGGGTTCTGGGTTGCGGAGATGGAGGGCCGCATTGTCGGCACCATTGGCCTGATCGGGTTCGGAAATGGCGAGGGCGCGCTGCGCAAGATGTTCGTCGCCGCCGAAGCGCGCGGGCAGGGGCATGGGGTGGCGGCGCGGCTGCTCGACATGCTGATCGATCATGCCCGCACCGTAGGGATCACCGGGATCACGCTCGGCACGATCGAACGACTGCACGCCGCGCGGCGGTTCTATGCGAAGAACGGCTTCTTCGAGATCGCGCCGGAAGACTTGCCGGATGGCTTCCCGCGCATGCCGGTCGACACGCACTTCTACCGGCTGGAACTGGCCTAGCCATTCACGCCGGCTTCGTCATTGCGAGGAGCGCAGCGACGAAGCAATCCAGGGCCGCTGGGCACACCCGCTCTGGATTGCTTCGCTTCGCTCGCAATGACGAGGTGGTATTGTGGCTGCTACCCCAGAAACGCATCCAACGCGGCGTTGACCTTGTCCGGAGCTTCCCACGGCACGAAGTGGCCGCAATCGGGCACCTGCACCAGCGTGAGGTTCGGGATCATCGCGTCCAGCCCGTCAAGGTTTGCAGGCGGCAGTGCCATGTCGTCCATCGCCCAGATCACCAGCGTCGGGATGCCGAGCGGCGGCAGCGGCGGCGGAGCATAGCCCTCCGGCAGCGCAAAGGGGGCGTCCATCGTAGGCACGTCCATCGGGCTGGCGCGGTACCAGTTGAGCATGGCAATCGCGCTGTCGCCGTTCGACCAGTCCTTCAGCAGCGCCTCGCGCTCGACCTCTTCCATCACCGGCGCACGGTCCCAGTTGAGCGCCTTCGCCAGCAGCGCGCCCAGCCCGTGCTCTCGCACCAGGGCATCGTTCGCGGTGTCGCGAAACGCCCGCATATACTGGCTCGCGCCGCGCTGGACAGGATCAAGGTAGAGCAGCTTCTGGAAGATCCCCGGATGCGGCGCATTGGCGACCACCGCGCGCGTCACCCGCGTGCCTTGCCCCATCAACGCCACGCCCCAGGCAATCGCGCCGCCCCAATCATGTCCCAGCACCGTGAACTGCCCGACGCCCAGCGCATCGGCGAGCAGGAAAATATCGCCGATCAGCTTGTCCGGCGTGTAGTTTTCCACCCCGTCCGGCTTGGACGATCCGCGATAGCCGCGCTGATCCGGCGCGATGCAGCGGAAGCGGCCCGAAAGATGCGCGATCTGGTGCCGCCATGTGCGGTGCGATTCGGGAAAGCCATGGAGGAACATCAGCGCCGGCGCATCGCGCGGGCCCGTATCCACCACGTCAAGCTCGATGCCGTTTGCCAGCGTGATGCGGGTGAGGTCCATGCTCATTGTGCGCTCTCCACCGCCGGGACTTCCAGCTTGTTGGCATAGCCGTTCGCGACCAGCGCGGCCATGCGGTCGAAGATTTCCTCGGGCGTGCGGCAGGCTTCGCCGATCATCTGCTCGAAGCCCGTCGCGACGATGATCTCGCGCTTGCCGGCGGCCATCTCAGCCAGCATCTGCGCGACCGCCACTTGCGGGTCCATGCCCCCGTCGATCGCCTTGTCGCTCACCCCGCGGCGGCTGCCATCGGCATTGAGCGCATTGCGCGAGACGTTGGTGCGCACCGAACCCGGCGCGATGACGTGGACCTGTAGCCCCTCGCCAGAAACTTCAGTCCGCAGCGCGTCGGCATACCCGATCAGGCCGAACTTGGCCGCACTATAGGCCGTGCGCATCGGCACGCCGACTTTGCCCGCCACGCTGGAGACCATGGCGATACGGCCCTTCCCCCGCGCCACCATGCGCCCGATCAGCGCTTGCGTCAGCGCGATGGGAGCCAGCAGATCGACCGCGATGATCTTTTCATAGACCGCGTAATCGGTGTTCACGGCGAGGCTGCGCTGCGAGATGCCGGCATTGTTGAACAGCAAATCGATCCCGCCGCTGCGCTCCGCCGCCCAGGCCCAGGCCTGCTCCGCCGCGGCAAGCCCTGCCGGGTGGTCGGTCGCCTCGAACGGCAGGACAAGCGCCGTGGCGTTGCCCTTTGCGCAGTCCGCCGCAACTTCCGCCAGCGCTTCCGCATTGCGGCCCGAGAGGATCACATGCGCACCCTCTGCCGCCAGCCCGCGCGCCATGGCCGCGCCGATTCCCGATGATGCCCCGGTGATCCATGCCACCTCTCCGGCAAATGCCATGTCTGTCCTCTCCCGTTGTCTTTCTAAAGATTGGCCCGCGTGTTCGGCACCTTGGGCAGGGGGATGAATTCCTCCTCGTCTCCCGGCACCTTGGGAAAGCGCCCTTCGTCCCAATCGTGCTTGGCCTGCGTGATCCGGTCCCGGCTGGAGCTGACGAAGTTCCACCAGACGTGGCGCGGCGTAGAGAAAGCCTCGCCGCCGAGCAGCATCACCCGCCCGCCGCTTTCCGATGAGAGTTTCAACGTCACGCACGGTGCCAGCACCGCCAGCGCGTAGAGCTCCAGCGGCACGCCATCCACGCTCGCCTCGCCGCCCACCAGCATCACCGCGCGCTCGTCGGCGCTGGGATCGACGGGGATTGCGCCGCCGGGCGCGAAGAGGATTTCGGCATAGATCGTCTGGCTGTGCTGGGTCGTGGCGGCGGTCTTGCCCCACAGTGTGCCCATGATCACCCGCGCGGTGGTGCAGCCGTCCTCGATCAGCGGCAGGTCCGCCTGCTGCTCGAACGCCGGTTCGATATCCTCGCGCCCGTCTGGCAGGGCAAGCCACGTCTGCATGCCATAGAGCGCGGGTCCGCCGGCTCGCTCTTCCGCCGGGCTCCGCTCCGAATGGACGATGCCGCGCCCCGCCGTCATCAGGTTGACTTGCCCGGGCCGGATCGTCGCGAACGTGCCCAGGCTGTCGCGGTGGTCGATCGCACCGGCGTACTTCCCGCCGAACAGCAAGGTGACGGTCGCAAGATTGATATGCGGATGCGGCCGCACGTCCATTGCGGTCCCGGTGGGGAGCACCGCCGGGCCGAACTGGTCGACGAAGATGAACGGCCCGACCATCGTCCGCTCACGCGAGGGCAGCACGCGCCGAACCTGAAATGCGCCGAGATCGTGGGTCACCGGGGTCAAGGTCTGCATCACGGGTTCGATCATCGCGATACCTCCGTCTCGAGCAGTTCGAGGATGTTCACCGGAAACACCGGCTCGTGCCACTCTGCCAGTTCGGCGGCGCTGAACCAGCGGAATTCCTTGATCAGTGCTCGTTCGAGGTCGGTGTGGCCCGCGCAATCGGGCGTGAAGCTCGTCGTGCGCACGCGGAAAAAGCGCTCGTCGGAGGTGACCGGCTCGCCCTCAAGCGTGATGAAATCGTCCATCCGCTGCGCGATCTCCGGCCCGCAGTTTTCCACCTGCAGGCCGGTCTCCTCGAACACCTCGCGCACCGCCGCCGCGTGGAAATCCTCATCCGGATCGCATTCGCCGCCCACGCCGCACCAGAACGCGCGGCGGCTCGGCGGGGCAAAGCGGATCAGCAGCAGGCGTTCGTGCTCGTCGATCAGCAAGATGCGCGCCGCACGGCGAATGCGGCGAGGCGAATTACTCACCGGGCGCACGCGCCTTGATCGCCAGCGCATGGACACGCTGCCCCGGAATATCCCCCAGCGCCTGATTGACCATCCGCTGGCGCATCACGCGTGAGACACCGGCAAACCGGGCACTGGTGATCTCCACGGTGAAGTGCGATTCGCCCGTGCCATCATCGCCCATGTGGCCACTGTGGTGAGCGCTGTCGTTGATCACGGCGAGGTGTTCGGGGGCAAACGCTGCGGTGAGCAGCGCGGTGATTTCCTGGGCGATGGGTCCGGTCATGCGTGTATCTTAACCGATCGGTGAACGAGGGGAAGGGCGCCCGAGCGTCGATCCGCGTTGTAACCGAGAAACTATCCATTCCGAACATAACTTCAGTGCTGTGGGCGGGAGCGCATTGGAATGAGGGTATTGCAGGTTCTGTTGCCGGTCGCGGCGCTGCTGGGCTTGCCCGCTGCGCCGGTTGCCGCGCAGTCCTTGCCCGGACCCGGCCACTTCGCCGTCGCCTTGAGCGGGTTCCAGACTGCGGCCATCGCCGCCGCCACCGACGGGCCGTCCGCCGGAGAAGGCCGCGTGCTTTCCGAGACCGAGCTCGAAGTCAGCCCGCTCCGGCGCACCAAGGGCGGCACGCTGCTCGGCGCGCGCGGGGTGATCAACCTCACCGCCGCGACCGGCCGCCAGACCTCGTCCTGGCGCGCTGCCATCCCCGAATGGAGCGTATTCGCCTCGGGCACCTTTGGCCGCATCGAAGTGGGCGAGCGTGCCGGGTTCCCGCAGAGCCTCGTCGGCTTCACCCCGTCCGAAATCGCGCTGGTCTCGGCCCCGTTCGGCCCCGTTGGCGGCACCCGGCTCGATCCCGATGGCCGCCTGCCAACGCGTGCGTTGCCCGGTCCGCTGGCCGCGCGCGTCAATGCCCTCAGCACACTGGGCTATGCCGCGCGCTTCTATGCGGATCGTTCCGCCAAGGCGATCTGGGTCACCCCGCGCACGCGCAGCGGCTTCTACGGCGCCGTTTCCTATGCGCCGACGGTCCGCCAGCGCCCCGGCGCATTGCTTGGGCAGGGCGGACAGGCCGCGCTGCCACTTCCAGCGCAGCCACGCCGCAAGGATCTCTTGCAGGCCGCCGCCGTGTGGAATCACCGCAGCGCCGATCTCGATCTCACCCTCGCCGCCACGTGGTCACATGTGCGCGAGCTCGGCGTCGATGGACGATGGCGCGGTCTCGGTTCGGTGAGCGGCGGGGTCTCCGGCACGCTGCACGACACCTGGGCGTTCGGCCTCAGCGCTGGAATCGATTCGCGGGCTCCAACCGGCGGCGCGCGACCCTACGGCGTCATCGCCAGCCTCGACCGGGTCTCGGGTCCGTGGACCGTGGGCGGCTATGTCCAGCACGCCCGCGCCGCGCGCCGCGATGGTGTGCCGGGGGACGATACGCTCGATGTGATCGAGGGCGGCGCTTCGCTGCAGATTGATCGCAATCACGATCTGCTGGGGGCGGGCCGCTACACCGAAGCGCGCGTCTTCGTGGCCGGCTACCACTTCCGCCTCGCCACAAATGCGCCCCAGCCGGAGCCGGTCCAGCAGGGCCTCGTTATCCTTGCCGGCGCGCAGTTTTCCTTTTTCTAGCAGCCAAGGAGCCAGACCGATGACCGATACGCCGAAGATTCCCGTCCGCATGGCCGTCGCCGCCGCAGCGCTTGCCGCCGCCTTCGTCGCCGCCGAGGCGAGCGCGCAAGTCAATGTGCCCAAGCCCAGCTACAAGTTCGAAAAGTGCTACGGCGTGGTGAAGGCGGGCATGAACGATTGCTTCAGCCCGGTCCACAGCTGCGGCGGCACCGCAAAGAAGGACAACGAGCCCAACGCGTGGGTCTATGTGCCCGCCGGCGTGTGCAAGAAGCTTGTCGGGGGAGAGCTGTCGCCGCCCGAAAAGGGCTGAGCGCGCGAATTTTCCCGATAGCACGGCTTCCATCTTGGGCCATGATTGCCCATGTGGGGCAGCTCATGAGACATGATCGCTTCCATGGCCGCGTGCAGGGCACCGGGCAACTCTGTGCCGTTCCGGGGTGCAACGAGGCCGGCGAATTCCGCGCGCCCGGCGTCCGCGCGCCCGGCTTCGACGGGCCGGGCGATTACCGCTGGATGTGCCTCGAACATGTGCGCGCCTTCAATGCAGGCTACGATTTCTTCGCCGGGATGACGCCCGAGGAAATCATGGCCGCACAATCTCCGCTTGCCGGATGGGCCACGGAAACGCGCACCTTCCGCCCCACTGCCGGGATCGATCAGGCCCCGCGCTGGAACGACTTTAACGATCCGCTCGATGCCATTTCCCAGCGCGCCAAGGCTCGCCGCGAGGATGCGCTGCACCGGCAGGAAGCCGCCCGGCGCGGCATCGGACCGGAAGAGCGCAAGGCCTATGAGACGATGGGCCTCGGCTTCGATGCCGATCGCAAGGCGCTGCGTGCGCGCTATTCGCAGCTCGTCCGCCGCTTCCACCCCGATCGCAACGGCGGCGACCGTGCCTACGAAGGCCGCCTGCAGGCGGTGATCGACGCCTACAACCTGCTGCGCGCGACTCCCGCCTTCAACGTCTGAGGCTGGACAAGCCCCCCGTCCGGCGCAAAGCTGCGCCATCGGATAGGGGGGACGCATGCGCGACGAAGACCGGCAACTGGGAATGGACCGGGCGATCACCCGGCGCGATTTTGTCAATGGTGTCGCTTCTGCCGCGCTCGCCGCCGGCATGCCATCGGCGGCGCAGGCCGCTCGCCCCAGGGCCGTCGTCACCCCGGAAGTCGATCCCAACCCCTATCCCCCCGCCAAGCAAGGTATGCGCGGCTCGCACGCCGGCACGTTCGAGGCAGCGCACATGCTGCGCGATGGAACGCTCAAGCTGGCGGACGCGGAAGACAGCGGCGAGACTTATGACCTGATCGTCGTCGGCGGCGGGCTTTCCGGCCTCTCCGCCGCGCACTTCTTCCACAAGCGCGTGGGTCCCGGTGCCAAAGTGCTGGTGCTCGACAACCACGACGATTTCGGCGGCCATGCCAAGCGCAACGAATTCCGCGTGAACGGCAAGCTGCTTTTGTGCAACGGCGGCACGCTCAACATCGAGAGCCCCTCGCGCTACGACAAATGGTCGCGCGTGCTGCTCGATGATATCGGCGTCGACATTGCCCGGTTCGAGCGCGACAACACCGCGAATGCCACGCTCTACAAGTCGCTCGGCATGGGCCACGGCATGGTCTTCGACGCCGAGACCTTCGGCGGCAAGGACACCGTGCTCGCGATGGGCGGCGGCTGGCGCGGCGGCGCGATCGAGCCCGCGAAGCTGGAAAAGGCCCCGCTCACGCCCAAGGCTCGCGCCGATCTCGCGCGGCTCTTCGCCAAGGAGCAGCCCGATTATCTCCCCGGCCTCGATCAGGCGGCGAAGAAGGATTGGCTGGCGCGCCATTCCTACAAGGAGTTCCTCACCGAGAAAGTCGGCGTCGATCCGCAGGTCTACTGGCTGTTCCAGATGATCGGCATGGCCAGCTTCTGCGTCGGCGGCGATGCCGTGCCCGCGCTGTTCGGCTGGGTGCAGGGCTATCCCGGCTTTTCCGGCATGAACCTTGGCGATGTGCCCGCCGATCTCTTTGCCGACCTTCCCGGCGGCCAGCATGGCCGGCAGCGCGAAGGCGACAAGTCGATCCACTTCCCCGATGGCAATGCCACCTTGGCGCGCCTGCTGGTCTCCAAGCTGGTTCCCGAAGCCACGGCTGGCCGCACGCAGGAAGACATGGGAACGGCGGTCATCGACTACGCCGCGCTCGACCGTCCCGGCGCCCCCACCCGCATCCGGCTCTCGAGCGTCGTCCTCAACGTGGCGCACAAAGGCGATCCTGCCAGCGCGGGCGAAGTCGCGGTGCACTATGCCAAGCAGGGAAAGCTCGTCGAAGTGCGCGGCAAGGCGGTGATCATGGCCTGCTGGAACATGGCGATCCCCTACCTGATGCCCGAACTGCCCGCCGCGCAGAAGGAAGCGCTCGCTTATGGCGTGAAGGGCCCGATGGTCTACACCAGCGTCGCGGTCACCAACTGGCGGCCCTTCGTGAAGCTCGGCGCGGCCAATTTCCATTGCCCGACGATGTTCCACCAGGAAGTCGGCCTCACCGAAGCGGCCAGCCTCGGCGATCTCAAGCACCCGCAGTCGCCCGACGAGCCGATCGTGCTCCACCTCGTCAAATACATGAACAAGCCGGGTCTCCCGCGCCGCGACCAGCACCGGACGGGCCGCGCCGAACTGCTTGCGATGAGCTTTGAGACCTTCGAGCGCGAAACCCGCCGCCAGCTGCAGCGCATGCTGGGCGGCGCCGGATTTGACGCCGCACGGGATATCGCCGGGATCACCGTCAACCGCTGGGGTCACGGCTATGCCTATACCTACAATTCGATCTACGATCCGGTGGAATGGGTCTACAGCGAGAGCCCCAGCCGCCCCTGCGTGATCGGCCGCCAGCCGTTCGGCCTCGTCAGCATCGCCAACAGCGACGCCGCCGCCAGCCCCCACACCGACGCCGCGATTCAGGAAGCCCACCGCGCGGTGCAGGAAGTGATCGAGCGGCGGACCTATCCGTTTGTACCGCGGCGGACGGCCTAATCCTGGAGCGCGGCGAGATCCGGCTCTACCCAGCCACGCCGCGCTTCCACGCTGAACAGCCGTTCCTTCGAATAGAAGCACAGCGGCCAGTTGCGATCGCCGATCTCGCTTTCCAGCAGCGCGTTCACGGCCTCCGCCAGCCCGGTCCCATCCGGCAAGGTTTCCGCAAAGGCCCGCACGCCCTTGATGTAGAGCTGCGTCAGCGTCTCGTGGTAGCCGCCGCTGTCGGTGTTCTGGGTGCCGACCGAGAGGTTGTAGGTGCTGATCGTGCCGGGCATGTCGCGCTCCGGCACGAAATCCGGCTTCTCGCGCAGCAGCCAGATGCACGCAGCCAGATGCGCCTCGTGCGTCCATTCCGCCTTGGGCAGCGTCCGCGCCAGCAACCCTTGGCCCACATGGCGCACCGCTGCATCATCGGCAAAGAGGCGGATCGGGTGGGCAGTCATGGCAATTCCTTGAAGGCGCAAAAAAAGAGGCCTCGCACAGGGCGAGGCCTCACGCCAGACAAGGATTGTCGTCTTCTTGGCTTATGCCGCGATCGGCGCCGCGTTACGCACGCTTTCGTCGACATGGTCGGCAAACTGCGCGAAGTTGTCGATGAACTTGCGCACCAGTTCCTTGGCGGTGCGGTCATAGGCTTCGCCGTCAGCCCAGGCGCCGCGCGGATCGAGCAGGGCAGTGTCCACACCCGGCACGGCAACAGGCACTTCAAAACCGAAGTTGGGATCGATGCGGAACTCGGCGCTGTTGAGGCTGCCGTCGAGCGCCGCGTTGAGCAGTGCGCGAGTCGCCTTGATCGGCATGCGCTTGATCCCCGGCATCGTGGCGAGGCCGCCCGACCAGCCGGTGTTGACCAGCCAGCACTTCACCCCGCCCTTGGCAATGCGCTCCTTGAGGAGGTTGCCGTAGACCGAAGGGTGGCGCGGCATGAAGGGGGCGCCGAAGCAGGTGGAGAAAGTGGCTTCAGGCTCGGTCACGCCGATTTCGGTGCCCGCCACGCGCGCGGTGTAGCCCGAAAGGAAGTGGTACATCGCCTGATCGGGCGTCAGCCGCGCGATCGGGGGCAGCACGCCATAGGCATCCGCCGTCAGGAAGATGATGTTCGCCGGAACCGGCCCGAGGTTCTTCTCGCTCGTGTTCGGGATGAAATCGATCGGGTACGAACCGCGGCTGTTTTCGGCAAGCGAGGCATCGTCGAGGTCGATCAGCCTCGTCTCGGGATCGATCACCACGTTCTCGAGGATCGTGCCGAAGCGCTTGGTCGTCGCGAAGATTTCCGGTTCGGCCTCGGCCGAAAGACGAATCATCTTGGCATAGCAGCCGCCTTCGAAATTGAAGACCGCCGTGTCCGACCAGCCATGCTCGTCATCGCCGATCAGCGTGCGGCTCGCATCGGCCGACAGCGTCGTCTTGCCTGTGCCCGAAAGCCCGAAGAACACCGCCGTGGTGCCGTCTGCACCGATATTGGCCGAGCAGTGCATCGGCATCACGCCCTGCACCGGCAGCAGGTAGTTGAGGATGCCGAAGACCGACTTCTTCATCTCGCCCGCATAGGCCGTGCCGCCGATCAGGATCAGCTTCTCGGTGAAGTTGACCGCGATCACCGTCTCGGTGCGGCAGCCATGGCGCTCCGGATCGGCGCGGAAGCTGGGCAAGTCGATGATGGTGTATTCGGGCGCGAAGCTCGCGAGCTCTTCCGCCGTCGGGCGCACCAGCAGCGTGCGGATGAACTGCGAATGCCAGGCGTACTGGGTGATCACGCGCACCGAGACGCGATATTCCGGCTGCGAACCGCCGAACAGGTCCGCCACATAGGCCTTGTCGAGCCCGCCGAGCGCGCTGAGGAAATCGGCCTTTAGGGCGGCGAACTGAGCTGGCGTCATGCTGACATTGGTCTTGCCCCACCAGATCGTGTTCTCGGTCTCGGCATCGCGGACGAAGAACTTGTCCTTCGCGCTGCGGCCGGTGTGCTTGCCGGTGGCGACGACGAACGGACCGTCTGCCGAGAGCACGCCTTCGCCATTGCGGATCGCATGCTCCACCAGCGGCGCGGTGCCGAGGTTGGCGAAGATCTGCGCCGGTTCGGGAAGGCCCTGCTGCGCGAGGGTCACGTTCAATGTGGTATCAGACACAGTCGGTCTCCCATGGCAGGTTTGCCTGGTGCCCGGGCTGGTTGGGGCTCCGGGCGAGGCATGGCCCCGCGTTGCAATCACACCCAGAAAGCTCTCGTTCGCCGGCGAATCCGCAGCATCATTGCATACGAATGCGCTGAGTCCGCTCTGGCCCTTAGCCACCCCGCCATGCTGCGTCAAATGCCGTAGGGGCAACCAAGTTTTTTGCGCAGCAAGTTGCATCTCGTACAACTGCACCGATCCGGAGCGGATTGCCGGCCCGGTTGCCAGTCGCGCGGCGAACCGGTAATCCCGGCAGTCTTCATCCGCTGCCAGCAAGACCGGAAACGCCGCCCTGTCCGAAGCCTCGCAATCGCCGGTCTTGTCCAACGCGCGCGGCGATGATCCCCGGGTGATCGCGCTGGTCGATGATGACCGGAATATCCTGACCACCGTCTCTATCGCGCTGCAGGCCGAAGGCTTCGCCACGCGCCTCTATTACGATGGCGACGCAGCGCTGAAGGCGCTCATCGAAAACCCGCCGGACCTTGCCGTGTGCGACATCAAGATGCCGCGGATGGATGGCCTCGAACTGCTCCAGCGCCTGCGCGAAAAGAGCCAGCTCCCGGTCATTTTCCTCACCAGCAAGGATGCAGAAGCGGACGAGGCGCTCGGCCTTTCCATGGGCGCCGACGATTACATCGCCAAGCCCTTCAGCCAGCGCCTGCTGATCGCGCGCATCCGCGCGATCCTGCGCCGCTCGGAAATCGCCCGCAGCGATGCAGCCGGGCCTGCCGAGCCGGGCGAGGACGCCCAGCCGCTGCCCGAGCCGATCCGCCGCGGCCGCCTCGTGATGGATCCGGCGCGCCACACGGTGACGTGGGACGGCGAGGGCGTTTCGCTCACCGTGACCGAGTTCCTCATCCTCGAAGCGCTCGCGCTGCGTCCCGGCGTGGTGAAGACGCGCAACCAGCTGATGGACGCCGCCTACCACGACGACGTCTTCGTCGACGACCGCACGATCGACAGCCACATCAAGCGGCTGCGGCGCAAGTTCCGCGCGGCGGATGCCGAGTTTTCCGCCATCGAGACGCTCTATGGCGCCGGATATAGCTTCACCGATTCCTGAACCGGCGCCGGAGCCGAGCCGCGGAGGCCAGCGCCGCCGCTCGTGGCGCGTGCGCGGCGTTTCGCTCACCGTCCGCATCCTCGCCGTCAACGTCATCGCGCTCGCGCTGCTCGCCGGCTCGTTCTTCTACCTCGACAGCTACCGCAAGCAGCTTCTCGCCGAACGCTTCAAGCTCGCCCGCGCCGAGGCGGAAATCGCCGCCTTCGCGCTGACCGAAGCGCGCCCGGCTAGGGCCCGCGAAGTGCTGGCCGAAATCGGCACCACGCAGAAGCTGCGTCTCACGCTCTACGATGCCAGAGGCGGCCTGATCGCCGACAGCTTCCGTCTTGCTCCGCCGCCTTTCGCATTCGCCGATCCGGACAAGGAAGCCTGGTACACCAGCGCCGCGCGCCTGCTCGATCGCGGCGTCGATTTCATCGTCGGCGCCCCCCAGATCGAGCGCTACCGCGAACCGCCCGAAACCGGCGCCGCCAACTGGCCCGAAATCGCCCGCGCCCGCACCGCGCGGGCGACCGAGGTCTATCTGCGCTATGCGCCCGACCGTACGCCCGTCATCACCGCCGCCACGCCCGTTGGCGACAAGGGCGAAATGCTGCTCGCGCTGCGCAATGCTACCGACGTCACCCAATCAGTCCGCGACGCGCGCCAGTCGCTGGGCATCATCATCGGTGTCGCCTTCTTGCTCTCGATCCAGCTTTCGCTGTTTCTCGCGCGCACCATCGTCCAGCCCTTGCGCGCGCTCGTCCGCGCTGCGGTCCGCGTCCGCCTAGGGCGCGACCGCGCGGTCGTCGTCCCGCGCCTCCCCGAACGCGGCGACGAGATCGGCCTTCTCGCCCGCGCCTTTTCCGACATGACCACCGCCTTGCGCCAGCGCATCGACGCGGTGGAAAGCTTCGCCGCCGATGTCGCACACGAGCTCAAGAACCCGCTTGCTTCGCTCTCCAGCGCGCTCGAGACGATGGAGAAAGTCGACGATCCTGGCCTGCGCCAGCAGCTCGCCGCCATCGCCGCGCACGATGTCCAGCGCATCGACCGCCTGATCACCGAGATCGCCGACGCCAGCCGTATCGACGCGCAATTGAGCCGCGCCACTTTCGCCCTGCTCGATCTGGCGGGGCTGGCGAGCGATGTCGTCGGTGCGCGAGGCGCCCGGCCGGACCGTGAGGCCTGCCCGATCCGCATGGTCCGGGGTGGCGGCACTGCGCTCGTGCGCGGCGATGCGCTGCAGCTGGAGCGCGTCCTTGAAAACCTGCTCGACAACGCGGTCTCGTTCTCACCCCCCGGTGGCACGGTCGAAGTCGTCGTCTGGGGCAGCGAGGGCCGCGTTTATCTCGCCGTCTGCGATGATGGCCCCGGAATTCCCCCCGCCGAGCGCGAGAAGGTGTTCGAACGCTTTCACTCGGTGCGCCCCGATGCCGAGGCCTTCGGCGCGCACAGCGGCCTCGGCCTCGCCATCGCGCGCACGATTGCCGAAGCACACGAAGGCACGCTCACGATCACCGACCGCCCCGGCGGCGAACCCGGCGCGCAGCTCGTGCTCGAACTGCCGATGGCCGGGGAGGACGAGGAATGAAACAGCCGATCAAGCATGTGGCCACCTGCGTCGCCATCGATGGCCGCGGCATCCTGATCGAGGGACCGCCGGGTGCGGGGAAGTCGAGCCTCGCGCTGGCTCTCATCGATCGTGGCGCGATTCTGGTGGGTGATGATGGCGTTTTGCTGGAGCGGGACGGCGCACATTTGCTGGCCAGCCCGGTCGCGGAAACGGCCGGCCTGCTCGAAGTGCGCGGGCTCGGTCTGGTTACCATGCCGGTCCTTGCGGCTATACCTGTCGCGCTTGTCATCGTGCTGGACCGCGACGCGCCGCGCTTCATCGAGGAGCCGGAGACCGTCACTCGCCACGGCATCACGCTGCCCCTGATCCGCCTCTGGCCTGACAGCCCCGTCCTTCCCATGCGCGCCGAACTCGCGCTGCGGAAATACGGTCTCGCCGCTTGAGCGGGGTGTCGCAAAGCGAAACATTGCTGCGGCCTTACCCACGCCCGTTGCACTCCTGCGGTCTTTCTTTCGTGCGGCGTTGGGCGCAAACCTCCGCACATGTCGGCTGAGTCGGAACCGCAACCCAAACCGCAGCGCATCCTGCTCGTCACCGGTGTGCTCGGTGCGGGCAAGACGACTGCGCTGCGCACGCTGGAAGACATGGGCTGGGAAGCGATCGACAATTTCCCGATCCGCCTGCTTGATCGCCTGCTTGAAACCGAGCCGGGCTCGGCGCAGCTCGATGCGGGCTCGCCGCTGGCCATCGGCTTCGACACGCGCACGCGCGGGTTCGATCCCGCCAAGACCATCGAACGTGTGAAGCGCCTCACCGCGCGCGCAGACCTCACTGTCACCACGCTCTTCCTCGATTGCGGAGGGTCCGAACTCGAACGCCGCTACAACGAGACCCGCCGGCGCCACCCGATGAGCGAGGACAAGCCCGCCGCCACCGGCATCGCGGCGGAGCGCGAACTGCTCGAGCCGCTGCGCCGCTGGGCGGACGTCGTGATTTCCACCACCGATTTCTCCACCAACGATCTGCAGCAAGCGATTCGCGAACAGTTCGGCGATCATACGCCGCAGCGCACCACGCTCACGATCAGCAGCTTCGGCTTTTCGCGGGGCACTCCGCCGCTGGCGGACCTCGTCTTCGACATGCGCTTTCTGGATAACCCGCACTGGGACGATACCTTGCGCCCGATGTCCGGAAAGGATGCACCCGTTGGCGAATATATCCGCCGCGATCCGGCATTTAGCGAGGCCTTCGCGCGCATTCGCGATCTTCTTCTGCTGCTGCTCCCGCGCTTTCAGGCGCAGGGAAAGGCCTACGTGAACATCGCTTTCGGTTGCACCGGCGGGCGCCACCGTTCGGTGTTCATGGCCGAACAGATCGCTTCTGCCTTGCGCGACGCGGGATTTTCTCCCACATTGCTGCATCGCAACCTGGCGTCGCGCGCTGCCGACATGGTCGAAGGCGCGCAGACATGAATAAAAGAGACATCTGCCATCCATCCGGGGGGAGAGGCAGGGATCGGGGGAATGGGCATGCACTGGAAGTTGGCGGGACCGACACGGCACTCAGCCGGATGCGGCACCAGCCGAAAGCCATATTGCCCATGCTGAACGCGGCGCTCGGCCGCCACGCCCTTCGGAGCCACCTCAACAGATGATCGGTCTCATCCTCGTCACCCACGGCGCCCTTGCCGACGAATTCATCCATGCGATGGAGCACGTCGTCGGGCGGCAACCCGATATCGTCGCGGTCTGCATCGGCCCCAACGATGACATGGAGCGCCGCCGCAAGGAAATCGCCGATGCGATCAAGCGCGTCGATTCCGGCTCGGGCGTGATCATCCTCACCGATCTGTTCGGCGGCACGCCTTCCAACCTCGCCATTTCGCTGATGGAAGCGGGCAAGGTCGAAGTGATCGCGGGTATCAACCTGCCCATGCTGATCCGCCTCGCCAAGGCCCGCAGCGCCATGGGCGTGCGCGAAGCCACCGCCGCCGCGCGCGATGCCGGGCGCAACTACATCACCATCGCATCCGAATTCCTGGGGCAGGACGCCTGACCATGACCGACAACGCCGCCGACACCTCCGTTAGCACGGCGCGCGAGACGGTGCTGATCATCAACCAGCGCGGGCTTCATGCGCGCGCCAGCGCAAAGTTCGTGAACATGGTCGCCCGCCTGCCCGAAGGCGTTGACGTGAAAGTCATCAAGGACGGCACCGAAGCCCAGGGCGGCTCGATCCTTGGCCTCATGATGCTGGGTGCGGCCAAGGGTGACACGGTCGAGATCGTGGTTACGGGCACTGACGCCGAGGCCGTGCTCATGAAAGTCGCCGGGCTCGTCAAGGACGGCTTCGGCGAGGACTGAGGCGCGCGCCAAATGACCCGCCGCCAGATCACCGGGTTCTCCAACCCGACCATCAAGGCCGTGCGCGCGCTGCGCGAAAAGAAGCACCGCAAGCGTGAAGGGCGCTTCCTTGCAGAAGGCCTGCGCCTGCTGACCGACGCGCGCGAATGTGGCCGCCTGCCGGAATTGCTGATGATGGCCGAGGGGCGCGAGGGGCATCCCCTGCTCGATGCGCTTGAAGCAGCGGTGTCGGCAGCAGGCGGCGACGTGATCGAAATGCCCGAGGAATTGCTCGCCAAGGTGACGGGCAAGGACAATCCGCAGGCCGTCGCCGGCGTCTTCGCGGAATGGGACACGCGGCTCGAAGCGCTGGACCGCACCAGCACCCCGCTCTGGCTGGTGGCACAGGCCATGCGCGATCCCGGCAATCTGGGCACCATGCTGCGCACTGCCGATGCAGTCGGAGCAGGGGGCGTGATTCTGCTGGATGATTGCGCCGATCCGTTCTCGGTTGAAGCTGTCCGCGCCAGCATGGGCGCAGTATTCACCGTGCCGCTGGCGCAGGCGCGGTGGGAAGACTTTATCGGGTGGCTGCGCGCGGGCGAGGGGCAGCTGGTCGCGGCGAGCCTGCGTGAAGCTGTCCCTTATCGGGGCGCGCCCTATGCGGCGCCCTGTTTCGTCATGGTCGGCAACGAATCGCGCGGGCTTCCGGAAGCGTACGAAATGGCCTGCGACCTGCGCGTGACGATGCCGATGAAGGGCCGCGCCGATAGCCTCAACGCGGCGGTGGCGGCAGCGGTGCTGGCCTACGAGGTACTGGCGGCATTGGACGGCTGATTCCGACAGACTTTTGTTCCCGAACGGGCGGTGAGAGGGTTATTCCGCCGCCTGCCCGCCGCCTTCCGTTTCCACCAGCGCCAGCTTGGGTCCTTCGCCCTCCCCATGGCGGGGTGCCGACTCGATCAAGGGCACTTCTTCAATCTCGCGCTTGCCGATCTCGATATGCTTGTCGCGCAGGCGACGCCCAGCGGAGAGCACGTTGCGCTCGAAGCTGCCGACGAACTTGTTGTAATTGCCAACCGCGCTCTCGAGGCCCGCGCCGACGCGCTTGAGGTGGTCCGCCGCCACGGCAAGACGGTCGTAAAGCTCGCCGCCCATCTTCCCGATCTCCCGCGCTTCACGCGCGAGGCCATCCTGCCGCCAGACTTGCGCCACCGTGCGCGCGATCGCGACGAGGTTGGTGGGGGAGGCGAGCAGCACGCGGCGTTCGAAGGCGAAGTCCCACAGCGCCGGATCGCGTTCCAGCGCGGCGGCAATGAAGTGCTCGCCCGGCACGAACATCAGCACATAGTCGGGCGCTTCGTCGAACTGGCTCTGGTAGCTCTTGGCGCCCAGCGTCTGGATATGATTGCGCATCGACTGGACATGCGCCGCTAGCGCCACGCCGCGCGCATCGTCGTCCGCCGCCTCGAACGCATCCTGATAGGCGTTCAGGGAGACCTTGGCGTCGATCACGAGGATCTTGTTGCCCGGCACCTTGACGATGGCGTCGGGACGCAGCCGCCCATCCTCGGTATCGACCGAATGCTCGGTGACGAAATCGGTGTGTTCGGCGAGGCCGCATTGCTCCAGCACGTTGCGCAGCTGCAATTCGCCCCAGCGCCCGCGCGTCTTGGGGCCGTTGCGCAGCGAATTGCCCAGCTGCAGCGCGGCAGTGCGCACGGCTTCCTGCCCCTGCCGCATGCCTTCGATCAGGCCGCTCAACTGCCCGAAAGCATCGACGCGCTTGGCTTCCAGTTCCTGTACCTGCTGCTCGTACTTATCCAGCTTCGCGCCGACCGGTTCCAGCACGGCCTTGAGCCGCGCCTCGCTGGTCTTCTCGCTTTCGGCGAAGCGCGCATTGGCGCGGGCGAGGAAGGCTTCCTGCGCGCGTTCGAGCACCTTGTGGCCGGCGTTTTCGAACTCCTTGCGCAGGCTCTCTTGTGCTTCGATCAGCAGGCGCTTCTGCTCGGCGAAGTTCTCCGCATCGGCCTTCATCCGCTCCAGTTCGGCGCGCAGCGCCTCCCGGTCCGTGCGCAGGGTCGCAAGCTCGGCACGCATCCGGTCTGCTTCGGCGGCGCGTTCCTGCACGGTGGCAAACTTCGAGGCGAGAACATCGCGCTCCTCCCGCAGCGCCGCAGCTTCATTGACAGACGAATCGTAGGCCTGCGCCTTCACGCTGACAGCCGCCAGTTCAGTGATCGCGCGGCGAAACTTCTCGTCGAGATCGCGCGCCTCACCATCACGAGCGGTAAAGCGCGCCTGCCAATCGGCAATCGGCCGCGCACCAAGGACCCAGCCGACAGCGAGGCCGGCCAGCAGCGCAATGATAACGAAAACAAGGGCAAAGGTGCTGTCCACGCCGACTCCAAAACTGGAACGAATCGTGAACTTATCCTGCTTCTACTCGCAGCGCAAGCGCGGCCCGATCACGCCGCGCGGCGCATCTTTTCCAGCTTGCGGAGCACCATCTGGCGCTTCAGGCGCGAGAGGTGGTCGATGAACAGGATGCCCTGGAGGTGGTCCATCTCGTGCTGCAGGCAGGTTGCCATCAGCCCGTCCATGTCTTCTTCGTGGACCGTGCCGTCAAGATCCTGCCAGCGCGCGCGGATGCGGGCCGGCCGCTCCACCTCGGCGTACATTTCGGGCACCGAGAGGCAGCCTTCGTTGTAGACGCGCTTGTCCGCCGAAGGATCGAGGATCTCGGGGTTGATGAACACGCGCGGCTCGCGCTTGGTCGGCTGATGGTGATGGTGGTGGCCATCGTGGTTGCACGGCACCGGTTCGGCATCCGGATCGTCGGGCTGCAGGTCGATCACCAGCACGCGCAGCGGCACGCCCACCTGGACGGCGGCGAGGCCGATTCCGGGCGCGTCGTACATCGTCTCGAACATGTCGGCGACGAGCGTCCTGAGCTCCTCGTCGAACACGGTGACGGGCTTCGAGATCTGCTTGAGGCGCGGATCGGGAACTTCGAGGATTTCGCGAATAGCCATGCTGGTCAGATAGGCAAGCCGCGCGCGACTCGCAAGGTGCTACCCTACAGGTCGCCGCGCCCGCAGCGCCTGCGCCAGCGTGCCTTCGTCGAGATAGTCGAGCTCGCCACCCACCGGCAGGCCGTGCGCCAGCTGGGTGACGCGCAAGGGCAGCGTGTCGATCCGCTCGGCGATGTAATGCGCGGTGGTCTGTCCTTCGAGCGTGGCGTTCATAGCGAGCACCACCTCGTCGATCCCGCCCGCTTCCAATCGCGCGAGCAGCTGGCCGATGGAAAGGTCCTCCGGCCCCACGCCGTCGAGCGCGGAAAGCCGCCCGCCCAGAACATGATAGCGCCCGGTGAACAGCCGCGAGCGATCGAGTGCCCACAGGTCCGCCACTTCCTCCACTACGCAGAGCGCGCGGGCATCGCGGCGCGGATCGGTGCAGATGGAGCAGGGATCGGCGGTATCGACATTGCCGCAAGTCTGGCACTCGACCAGTCGCGCGCGCACGCCTTCGAGCGCTTCGGCGAGCTGGACGAGGCTCGTCTCGCGCCGCTTGATCAGCCACAGCACCGCGCGCCGCGCCGAACGCGGGCCCAGCCCCGGCAGCCGCGCCAGCGCGCTCGCCAATGCCTCGATCTCTTGCGATGCCATGGGGTGAGAGATAGGGCCACGCCACGCAAACGAAAGGCCTTTCACGCGGTTATGCGCATTGTCTTCATGGGCACCCCCGATTTCGCGGTGCCGACCCTTCAGGCGCTGGTGGAAGCCGGGCACGAGGTTGTGGCCGCCTACAGCCAGCCGCCGCGTCCGGCGGGGCGGGGCAAGCAGCTGCAACCATCAGCCGTGCACCGCGCGGCGGAGGCGCTGCGCATTCCCGTGCGCACTCCGGTTTCGCTTAAGGGCGCCGAAGAGCAGGCCGCGTTTGCCGCACTGGAGGCCGATGTTGCGGTGGTCGCGGCTTATGGCCTGATTCTGCCACAGGCGGTGCTGGATGCGCCGCGCCATGGCTGCCTCAATGTCCACGGCTCACTGCTGCCGCGCTGGCGCGGGGCGGCACCGGTGCAGCGCGCGATTTTGGCGGGAGACGAGCGGACCGGCGTCACCATCATGCAGATGGAGCGCGGGCTTGATACCGGGCCCATGCTGGCCAAGGTGGAGACGCCGGTCGCGGGCAAGACGGCGGGCGAACTGACGGCGGAACTGGCGGATAAGGGCGCGGCGCTGATGGTGGAAGTGCTGGCCGATCTGGCGGGGCATTCGCCGATCATCCAGCCCGAGGAAGGCGTGACCTACGCACACAAGATCGAGAAGGCCGAGAGCCGGCTCGATTTCAGCCGGAGCGGCGTGGACGTCGAACGTCAGGTCCTCGCCTTTGCGCCCGCGCCCGGCGCGTTTTTCGAGCTGGAGGGCGAGCGGTATCGGGTACTGGCGGCAGAGGCGATTGAAGGTTCGGGCACGCCGGGGGTGACGCTTGATGCCGCTCTCACCATCGCTTGCGGAGAGGGCGCACTGCGCCCCACGCTGATCCAGCGCGCGGGCAAACCGGCGATGGAAACGGCGGCGCTGCTGCGCGGGCGACCGATTGCGGCGGGGACCTGCCTTGCTTGAGGCCCGGCACCACCCCCAACCCCCTCCTCTGAAGAGGAGGGGGCTTCGCGGCTCCCCCTCCTCTTCAGAGGAGGGGGCTGGGGAGTGGTGGAGCACATGTCCATGACCCGCTACGCCCTCACCCTCGAATACGACGGCAGGCCCTACATGGGCTTCCAGCGGCAGGCGCATGGACCTTCCGTGCAGCAGGCGTTCGAGGAAGCGGCGGAGAGCGTGGTCGGCCACCCCGTCACGCTCCATTCCGCCGGGCGTACCGATACCGGCGTCCATGCCCGGGCGATGCGCGCGCATTTCGACAGCGAGAAGGCCCTGCCGCCCTTTCGCATGGGCGAGGCCTTGAATGCGCGGCTCCGGCTGGCGGAGCAGGCGGTCGCGGTGCTGGACTGCGTGGAAGTCAACGAGGATTGGCATGCGCGCTTCACCTGCATCGGGCGCAGCTATGAATATGTGATTGCCAACCGCCGCGCACCGCTGGTGCTGGAGGCGGGACGGGCCTGGCGGATTGCGCACCCCTTGGACGCCGATGCCATGCACGAGGCGGCGCAAGTGCTGATCGGTCGGCACGATTTCACCACGTTCCGCTCGGCGCAGTGTCAGTCCGCCAGCCCGGTGAAAACGCTGCGCCACCTCTCCGTCCGGCGAGAGCGTGACCATGTCATCGTGGCCGCTGAAGCGCGCAGTTTCCTGCATCATCAGGTGCGCTCGATGGTCGGCTGCCTTGCGCTGGTGGGGGAGGGGCGCTGGACGGCGGGCGATATGCGTGCTGCGCTCGAAGCCGCCGACCGGCAGCGGCTTGGCCACAACGCGCCGCCCGATGGCCTCTATTTCATGGGCGCGCTTTACCCCGGCGCATGATTGGTTAGGTTGCGGATCGAAACCCGCGCGGGACCTTCCCTGGCGCGGCAGCAATCGGGAGAGAACCATGGCATTCGAAGGCAAGCAGCTCACCACCAGGCTCGATGCGGACGGCACCTTGACCGTCCAGATCGTGCCCAAGACGTGGGATGCGCCCACCGGCAGCCAGGTCCTCGTCCAGATCGAGGCGACCCCGATCAACCCCTCGGACCTCGGCCTGCTGTTCGCCTCGGCCGATACCGCAAATGCCGAATACACCCCCGGCAAGGTCGTGGCTAAGATGCCGGAGAATGCCACCCGCGCGATGAAGGCGCGCCATGGGCTCGATATGCCGGCGGGCAACGAAGCGGCGGGCATTGTTGTCGCGGCGGGTGACAGCCCTGCCGCACAGGCGCTGATGGGCAAGCGCGTCGCCTGCGTGCCGGGCACGGCCTATGCGAGCTACGCCTATGCCGAGGCGGGCATGTGCCTGCCTGTCGATGATGGTGTCAGCGCGGCGCAGGCTGCGTCCAGCTTCGTCAATCCGATGACCGCGCTGGGCTTTGTCGAGACGATGCGGATGGAAGGCTTCGCCGGCCTCGTCCACGCCGCCGCTGCCTCCAACCTCGGCCAGATGCTCGTGCGCATCTGCCAGGAAGACAATGTTCCCCTCGTCAATATCGTCCGGAGCGAGGAGCAGGTCGCACTGCTCCAGGGCCTCGGCGCGACGCATGTGCTGAACATGACCGACGCCGATTTCAATGCGAAGCTCACCGATGCGATCCACGAGACCGGCGCCATGCTCGGCTTCGATCCCATCGGTGGCGGCACGCTGGCGGGCCAGATCCTCGCCGCGATGGAATCCTCAGCCAGCCGCGGTGCCGCGTTCAGCCGCTACGGCTCGTCGACACCAAAAAAGGTCTACATCTACGGCGCGCTCGATCTCGGGCCAACGATCCTCAACCGCGCCTTCGGGCTCACCTGGGATCTCGGCGGCTGGCTGCTGACGCCGTTCATGGCCAAGGCCGGGATGGAAACAGTGGGCCGCATGCGCGCCCGTGTTGCCCGCGATCTGACGACCACCTTCGCCAGCCATTACAAGGCCGAAGTCAGCCTCGAAGGCATGCTGGAGCAGAGTGCTGTTGCCCAATACAATGCCCGGCGCACCGGCGAGAAGTATCTTGTGCTTCCCGCTGTCTGATGGGCGATTACGCAGCTCTACCTAGCCTCGGCTAGACAGAGCCCCAAGCTGATCCGCGTTAGCCGTTCCGTTGCCTTCGCGGCGCGGAACGGGAGAGCGTGCATGTTCGCCAAGCTGCTCTCAGCTTTGGCCAGACACCCCCTGATGGGGCTCCAACTCATCACCCACAAGGTGCATGAGCGTGATGGCACGTGGTTCGACAACTGCAAGCTGACGCATCTCCAGGCAGTCCCCGGAGCGGCGTTCGAAGTCATCCGCACCGCCCTTCTTGTGCTCTGCACCGGGATCGTCGTACCCTGGTTCCTGGTTGTTGCCGCCGCGCATCTGTCATTCCTGCTGGCAGCGTTGGGCTGGATCGGGAGACACTGGCGCAGCAATCAAGATCCCGCAGCGACTCTCATGATGTGGCGCTGCTATATCGTCATCCGCGCGGTCATCTGCACGGTGGTCAACGGCATCGCGCTAGCTCTTGTCCCACCAGACCGGCTGGTGCCCATGGTCATCCTCATCCTGTCCACCGATGCCATGGCGCTCTTTGCGCATTTCAGCCTGCCGGTGATTGGCCTTGTCGCGTCCTGGATATCGACAATCGGCATGACCATCGTCCTGATCCTGCGGCCAGAAGTGCCAGCGTTGCCCACCCTGCTGCTGGCGCTTCTGATGATGGGCAGCGCCCATCTGCGCATTTTCAACCTGCACTACATGTTTGCCACGCGCCGTCTGCGCACGCGCGAACTCAAGACCGCCAACGAAATGATCGAGTTGCTGCTGCACCAATACAGCGAGCATGGCAGCGATTGCTTGGTGGAAATGGATGCCGCTGGCGTTGTCGTCAATCCATCCGAGCGATTGTGCGAGCTTCTGGGAAGCCATGCCGCCGGGATTGCCGGAAGCAAGCTGATCGCGCTGGTTGATCCCGGACCTGATGCGGAGGCCGTGCGGTCTGCTGCGCACCGACTGCAGGCCTTTCGCGATGCCGTGCTTTCGCGCACCGTTGAGGGGTGCAAGCGCTGGTTTGTCGTTTCGGGCTGCCCTCTGCTGGATGCGCAGGGGCAGCACTACGGCTTTCGTGCCTTCATGCGCGATGTTACCGATAAGCATGCGGCCGAGAGCAAAGTGCAGTTCCTCGCGCATCACGATCCGCTCACCCGGCTCGCCAACCGCACCGAGTTCCGGACCCGGCTGGCGGAGCGTCTGGCCGAAGGGGGGGGCGATCTGGTGGCGGCGCTGTTCGCCGATCTCGACCACTTCAAGCTGGTCAATGATTCGTTCGGGCACGCTGCGGGCGACCGGGTGCTGGAAATTGTCGCGCAGCGGCTGGTCGCGCATGCCGGACCGCATGATGTCGTCGCTCGGCTTGGCGGCGATGAATTCGCGCTGCTGCTTGGAAAGGCGCGATCTGCCAACTCCGCCATGGTCGTGGCGCGCAACATCGTCAAGGACCTTGCTCAACCGATCGATGTGGATGGCAGGGTCATCCAGATGGGGGGCAGCGTGGGTGTCGCTCTGGCGCCCGATCATGCCGACAGTGCGGATGACCTCCTGCGCGCTGCCGATCTGGCGCTCTATGAAGCCAAGTCCGCCGGGCGAGGTGTCGCGTTGCTCTATGATGAGCGCCTCAAGCAGGTGTTTCTGGAAAACCGCGCGCTTGAACTGGACCTGGGTTTGGCGCTCACCAATGGCGAGTTTGAACTGCACTACCAGCCGCTCCACGCGTTATCGACGGACCGGATTGCCGGATTCGAGGCCTTGCTGCGCTGGCGCCATCCGGTGCGCGGCATGATCGCACCGGCAACCTTCATCGGGCTAACGGAGCAGAGCGGCCTGATTGTGCCGCTTGGCGAATGGGTCTTGCGCGAGGCGATGGCCGAAGCCGCGACATGGGAAGGGGATCTCACAGTAGCGGTCAACGTCTCGGCGGTGCAGATGCGCGGCGAAGACTTGTTGCGCCAGGTCGTGTCAGCCCTTTCCGTCACCGGGCTCGATCCGCGGCGATTAGAGCTGGAGATTACCGAGACTGTCCTGATGCAGGATCAGGAGGCAGGCCTTTCCCTGCTGCACCGGCTCCGCGCGCTTGGTGTGCGGATTGCCCTGGATGACTTTGGCACGGGTTATTCCTCGCTCAACTATCTGCGCAGCTTTCCCTTCGACAAGATCAAGATCGACCGCTGCTTCATCGAGGATCTGCGCGAGGGCGGCGAGAGCGGGGCGATCGTGGAATCGGTGCTCGATCTCGCCGCCCGGCTCAACATGCAGACGATTGCCGAAGGGGTGGAGGATGCAAGCCAGCTCGTTGCGCTGCGCCAGCGCGGCTGCCAGCAGGTTCAGGGCTATCTCATCAGCCAGGCGGTGCCTGCCGCCGAACTTCCGGTGCGGCGTATTGCGCCCAAGCGCGAGATGACACGGCGGGAAGTCGAACTGATTGCCCGCGTACCCAAGCCGGCGGAGGCCTTCGAAACACTGCGGCTGGCTGCGCGGGGCTAGCCCCGCGCTCAGACCTTGCCGACGACGCTTTCGGGCAGGTCCTTGCCGAACACGCGCTGGTAGTATTCGGCCACCAGCACCCGCTCGGTCTCGTCGCACTTGTTGAGGAACGAGAGGCGGAAGGCAAAGCCGGTATCGCCGAAGATGCCGGTGTTCTGCGCCCAGCTGATCACCGTGCGCGGGCTCATGACGGTCGAGATATCGCCGGCGATGAAGCCCTTGCGGGTGAGATCGGCCACGCGGACCATGTCCGCCGCGGTCTTGGCATCGAGGCCGGGGACCTTCTTGGTCACCACGTCGATTTCGGTTGCGGCGGGCAGATAGTTCAGCGCCACGACGATGTTCCAGCGGTCCATCTGGCCCTGGTTGATCGCCTGCGTGCCGTGATAGAGCCCGCTTGTGTCACCCAGACCCACCGTGTTCGCCGTGGCGAAGAGGCGGAAGTTGGGGTTCGGGCGGATCACGCGGTTCTGGTCGAGCAGCGTGAGCTTGCCTTCGGTTTCCAGCACGCGCTGGATCACGAACATCACGTCAGGGCGGCCGGCATCGTATTCGTCGAACACCAGCGCGGTCGGCGTCTGCAGCGCCCAGGGCAGCAGGCCTTCGCGGAACTCGGTGACCTGAAGGCCATCGCGCAGCACGATCGCGTCGCGGCCGATGAGGTCGATGCGGCTGATGTGCGCGTCGAGGTTGATGCGGATGCACGGCCACTTGAGGCGCGCGGCCACTTGCTCGATGTGCGTCGACTTGCCGGTGCCATGGTAGCCCTGCACCATCACGCGGCGGTTGTGGGCAAAGCCTGCGAGGATCGCCAGCGTGGTGTCCGGATCGAACACGTAGTTGGGATCGAGGTCGGGCACCCGCTCGTCGGCCACCGAGAAGGCCGGCACGGTCATTTCGACGGGGATGCCGAAGGTCTCCCGCACGCTCAGCGTGGTGTCGGGGGCGGCAAGGACGGTGGTGGCCTTGGTGTCGGCCTGCAGGTTCGGAAGGTCGCTCATCACCGCATCGCCTATACGCGGCGATGAAAGGCTGCAATAAGCTTTAAGGGGGCGCTATTGGAAACGGGAGCAGGCAAATGAAACTCTATGGCGGTCTTCTATCGCCCTTCGTGCGCAAGGTTGCGGTGGTGCTGGGCGAAAAGGGCGTGGATTACACCCCGGCGCGGGGCGGGCCCGGCAGCACGGACCCGGAGTTTCTTTCGGTCAGCCCCTTCGCCAAGATTCCAGCCATCGATGACGAGGGCTTCACGCTCTCCGATTCGTCGGCCATCGTGCACTATCTGGAGGCAAAGTATCCCGAACCGGCGCTGATCCTCACCGACCCCAAGGGCTGCGGCATGGCGGTGTGGTTTGACGAGTTCGGCGATACGATCTTCGCCGCCTCGGGCCTCAAGATCCTGTTCAACCGCGTGGTCGGCCCGCGTCTGCTCGGCAAGCCGGGGAACGAGGCGCTTGCCCTTGAGGGCGAGGCCGAGCTGCCGCGCATCTTCGCTTACATCGAGAGCGTAGTGCCGGAAGACGGCTGGCTGATCGAAGGCGGCTTTTCGATCGCGGACATCACCGTTGCCTCGATGCTCTGCACGCTGAGCTATGTCGGCCATGGCCCCAATGCTGAGGTCTATCCGAAGACGGCGGCTTGGCACGCCCGCGTCACCAGCCGGCCTTCGTGGCAGGGGGTCGCTGTCAAGGAAGCCTCGCTCATGCAGCGCATTCTGCCGGATCTTGCCATCACCTGATCGCACCACGCGCACTTTGGGGGGACCCTCATGAGCTACATCGACGGCTATCTTGTCCCCGTTCGCGCCGCGAACCGCGAGGCCTACTTAAAGGCTGCGCGCAAGTTCGATGCGATGCTGATCGCCGCCGGCGCACTGCGAGTGGTTGAATCGTGGCCGGACGAGGTGGCGCATGGCAAGGTCACCGATTTCTTCCGCGCAGTGGCCGCTGAAAGCGATGAATGCGTCGTGTTCAGTTTCGTGGAATGGCCCGACAAGGCGGTCCGTGATGCCGGAACAGCCCGCGTAGAAGCGGAACTGGCCGCCGCACCGCCCGATGATGAACCCGCTGTTTTCGATGGCACGCGGATCGTGTTCGGGGGTTTCATGCCCTTCATTGAGCTTTCGTCAGGCCAATCCTGATCGACCGCGAGCGGAGACTGCGCATGACCAGCCCGAACGTGCCCTTCATCTGGTATGAACTGATGACCACCGATGCCGATGCGGCCGCCACCTTCTATGGTGCGGTGCTGGGCTGGACGATCCATCCGCCCGAGCCAGGTTCCCCGGTCCATTATCGCCACATCACGCGCAGCGATGGTGGCGGGCAGGGCGGCGTGATCGAGCTGACGCCCGAAATGCAGGCCGAAGGCGCGCACCCAGCGTGGGTGCCCTATCTCCATGTCGCCGATATCGATGCAGCCGTCGCCGCGATCACCGCCGAGGGCGGGCGCCAGCTTATGGCGCGCACCGATATCCCGGAAGGCAGCTTTGCCATGGTGACCGATCCGCAGGGCACGGCGTTCTATCTGATGAAGCCCAATCCCCCGGCAGACCGGCCCGATGCCGGTAGCGACGTGTTTTCGCCGGACAAGCCCGGGCATGTGCGCTGGAACGAACTCCCCAGCGCCGATCCGGAAGCTTCCAAGGCCTTCTACGCCAAGCACTTCGGCATGAGCTTCACGCGCACCATGCCGATGGGTGAGATGGGCAACTACGAGTTCATGGATCACGGCGCGGTGACGCTGGGGGCGATCATGCGCAAGAACCCGCAGCAGCCGGCAATGTGGACGACGTATTTCGGCGTGCCCGATATCGACAAGGCGGCCGCGGCCATCAGCGCCGGCGGCGGCAAGATGCTCTGGGGCCCGCACGAGGTGCCCGGCGGCGAATACAGCGGGATTGCAATGGATGCCCAGGGCGCCCTGTTCGGCGTCGTCGGACCAAAGGGAGATTGATGGAATGGCGGACTACACCTTCTTCACCGTCCCCATGTCGCGCGGCCAGATCGCCCGCTGGGCGCTGCATGAGGCCGGCGCGGATTACGAGCAGGTGCTGGTCGACTGGACCAACCGCCCGCCCGAACTCGCTGCCGCCAACCCGATGAACAAGGTGCCCGTCCTGATCCACCACGCCCCCGAAGGTGACCGCGTGATCACCGAATGTGCCGGCATCTGCGCCTATCTGGCGGACGTCCACCCCGAGGCTGGGCTGCTTCCGGAAGCTGCCGAGAAGGCCGACTACTACCGCTGGCTGTTCTTCGCCGCCGGCCCGCTCGAACAGGCCGTGATCAGCCGCGCGATGGGCTGGGTCGTGCCGGAGGGCAAGTCCGGCATGGCCGGCTTCGGCACCTACGAGCGCACCATCGAGGCCATGGACGGCCTGCTCTCGGGCCGTGACTGGGTCTGCGGCGCGCGGTTCACCATGGCGGACGTCTATGTCGGCAGCCAGATCGACTGGGGCCTCAACTTTGGCTCGATCCCGCCGCTGCCCAGCTTTGCCGCTTATGCCGAACGCATCCGCACCCGTGCCGGCTACCAGTCCGCCAAGGCGATCGACCGCGATCTGATCAAGGCAGCGAAGGGCTAAACACCCTTCTTCGCCGCGATATACTGGTCGATATTGGCCGCCAGCACATCGAGCGGTACATTGCCGCCCTCGACTACTGCATTGTCATAGTCGCGCAGGTCATAGGCCTTGCCGAGCGCTGCCACGGCCCGCGCGCGCTGGCGCAGGATTTCGCTGCGGCCGATGAAATAGCCGCAGGCCTGCCCCGGCCAGCTGCAATAGCGCTCGACTTCGCTGGTCACTTCGTCGCGGCCCGAGCCGTTGGTGTTGGCGAACCAGTCGATCGCCTGCTCGCGGCTCCACTCGCGGGCATGCAGGCCCGTGTCGACCACCAGACGGCAGGCGCGGAACGCGATCGACTGGAGGTAGCCCAACTTGCCCACCGGATCGTCGTCATAGGCGCCAAGTTCGTCGCCCAGCGTCTCCGAATAGAGCGCCCAGCCTTCCGAATAGGCATTGAACGCCAGCATCGCGCGGATCGTCGGCAGCTGGTTCGAATACTCGCCCTGCCAGACGTGGCCGGGGATCGCCTCGTGATGCACCAGCGTCGGCAGACTGTAGGTGCTGTGCAGCCGCGTCGTGCCGAGATTGATCCACATCTTGCCGGGAATCGTCCCGTCGATCGACCCGGGACCGCCATAGGCTCCCGGTGCGCCAGGCTCCTCTGCGGGCGGCAGGCGCCGCACTTCGACATTGCCGCGCACCAGTTTGGAAAACGCGCGCGGCATCTGTGTGCGGATGTAAGTCAGACGCTTCTGGATGAACGCGATGATCTGAGCGCGGCCCTCGTCGTTGTCGGGGAACTGGAAGCGCGGGTCCTTGCCCAAAGCGGTCATGCGCTCGCCCACCGTGCCGCTGGTATAGCCGAGCTTCCTGAGGATCGGGTCCATCTTGCCCTGCAGGTCCGCCAGCGATTCGAGGCCCAGCTTGTGGATCTCGTCCGGCGTCATCCGTGTCGTCGTGCTCGCGCGCAGCGCCCACGCATAGAACGCATCGCCGCCGGGCCGCGTGTGCATGCCCGCATCGCGCACCGCCAGCTTGCGCTGGGCGATCAATTCGGCGAGCTGCGCCTCCAAAACGGGCGCGACCTGCTTCGTCACGATTGCGCGTGCGCGGCCAGCCCAATCGCCCGCAATGCCCTTCTCGCGCGTGCGCCGCTCGATCGATTCGACGAGCCCGCCGCCCGATCCCATCGCGGAAAGGCTCGCCCCCATCTGCCTGATCGCCTTGTCGAGCAGGAACGACGGCGCGATCACGCCTTGCGCCGCGGTCGCCCTAAGCCGCGCTGTCTCGCCCTCCAGCACAGCCGGGAACTGCGCCAGCCGTGCGATATAGGCTTCCGCGTCCGCCGAGGTGTTGATCGGATGGTCGGCGTCAAGGAAGCGGGGCGTGTCGATATAGGCGCCCACGTTCTGGATCACGACATAGGGCGTGTTGCGCCATCCGCCGACCGTCACGTCGCCATAAGGCAGCGAAAAGCCGTCCAAAGCGGTCCGATAGGCGCTCTTCACCACGGCAAGGCTGGTGCGCGTCGCATGATCGAGCCCGGCCTCGGGCATCGCTTCGACCCTCGCCAGGTCCGCGCGCACCAGTGCCGCCACGGCGGTCTGTCCGGCGGCGGAGCGATCGCCCAGCATGCCGCGCAAGTTGGCATGCGCGCCGGTGTCGAGCCCCAGCGAGGTTGCGCTTTCGGGGCTTAGCGCCAGCAGCCGCCACGCCGCATCGTCAAGCAGCGCGGCGGCAGCGGAAGGCGCGGCGGCTGTCTGGGCACGAACCGGCACCGCAGAGGCGGCGATCCCGGCAGCAAGGCCGGCGATCGCTTCGCGGCGGGTGAGGGAAGCGGAAAGGGCGGTGGAGTCATAGGCTTGCTGTGTCATGAGCCGACCCTGCGCCAGCCACCGCGCGCTGTCAAAGCCGGGCTGCGCAAGCGCGCGCCGGATGGAAAGATTCGAAAATGGAGCAACTGCGCGTGGACTTGACGGCGCTTCTCCCGCCTTTCGAGGCAAACGAAGGAGATCGCCGTCGATGGCTGGCCACCAACGCTATCGCTTGCTCGATGAACTGCGCGGTGTCGCGGCTGTGGCGGTGCTCGTCTTTCACATCGGCACGCGCGGCGGCGGCCCGCTGCTCCTGCCCAATGGCTTCCTCGCGGTGGATTTCTTCTTCATGCTCAGCGGCTTCGTCATTGCTGAAGCCTATGAAGCGCGCCTCCAGGCCGGCCTTACGTTCACCGGGTTCGCTGCCCGGCGGCTGGTGCGCATGGCGCCCGTTGCAGTGCTCGGCGCAGCCATCGGGGGTGCCTACCTTGTCGCTCGCGCCTTTGCCGCGCCCGCCCGCTCCGATCCGCTGATCGAGGTCGTCGGTGCCAATCTGCTCAACCTCATGATCCTGCCCAAGTTGTGGCACGGCCGTGCGACGGGATGGGAGCTGTTCCCCGCCAATGGGCCGCTTTGGTCGCTGTTCTTCGAAATCGCGATCAATCTGATCTGGGCCGCCTTCCTTGCCGGGCGGAGCAGCCGGGTCCTGTGCCTCGTTGTCTCCATCAGCGCGGGGTTTCTCGTCGCGCTCGGCCTGCACTTCGGGTCGCTCGACATCGGCTGGGAGGCCATCTCGCTGACAGGCGGCGCAGCGCGGGTTGGTTTCGGATTCGGCACCGGGTTGCTGCTGCACCGCATGCGAGCCGGGATACCGGCCATGGGGCGCCCGAGTGCGATCATGGCATTGACAGCACTCGTTTATTTCCTCGCTCTGCCGCTGCCCCTTCTGGGCTGGCAGCTGCTGATCGTGCTCGTATGCATGCCGGCTGTGCTGCTGGTCGCGGTCGCTGCCGGGAAGGAGCAAGTGCTTCCCGGCGGCACTTTGCTCGGCCGCCTTTCCTACCCGCTTTACGGGATCCACGTGCCGCTGCTGGCGCTCACCGCAGGCGCCTTGAAGTATGTCGGAGGCGGCGCGAGCGGCCATTGGACGGCGCTGCTGCTCGCTCCGCTGCTGCTCGTGGCGGCTTGGGCAGTTTTGGTCCTGATCGACGAACCGGCCCGGCGCTGGCTCGCCCGGCGTATTCCGGCGAGCGCCGATTCGTCCGGCGGTACTCCCCAGCCGCAAACCGCGCACCGGGTCCGCCGTACAGCAGCCGCCAGGCATAGCGCCCGCGGCCAACTGCTTCGGAACTGAACCTTGTTGCGCACGTCGGATGGTCGTTCGATCGCTATGTCCGGCGTGCTCCGGGCGTCCTCCTCTCCGCTTGCTCCAGCCTTGGTCAATACCGACTCGGTTATCACGTATAGTGAAATAACTATGATTCGTGATACAGTAAATACGGAGTTAATAATTCAAAGAATCGGGCGTTAATTCCAGTTATTGGCGTCTTGTACGCAGGCGATACAAGTATTGGAGATTGAAATGGCGACGATCAATGGAACCAAGGGCAACGATCTGATTTCTGGTACGTCGGGGGCGGATGTCATTACAGGTGGCGCAGGCAAGGACGTCATTAAGGGCGGCGCCGGGAATGACGTGCTCTATGGCGGCGCGGGCAAGGACTTCCTCTACGGCGGCGATGGCAACGATGTGCTCAAGGGCGGCGGTGGGCAGGATTCGCTCACCGGCGGCGCCGGGTCGGATCAGTTCGTGTTCCGTTCGGCAGAAGGCTTTGCACCGTTTTCGTTCAGCGGCGGCAATGGCGTGGCTCAAGTCTGGCAGTGGGTGATTGTTACCGACCTGACGTTCTCCGAAGGCGACAATGTCCGCATCACCGGGTTCGATGATATCTTCGGTGCGCTCGGCCTCGGCCGCAAGGGCACCGGTTCCTACTTCATCGACGGGCAGGATGACGTCAACGCCATCGCGAACTTCCTGAAGGCGAACCCGAGCAAGGGCAGCTACTACGAAATCAAGGGCGGCGCCTTCGACGGAACGACGTTCCTGCTGAACGATGCCAACGGCCACGTTCAGGCGCTCACGCTCAACAATATCCATCCGGACGCCATCGTGATCTGATGGGCTGCATGGGGGAGGGGCTGCGGCACGGCTCGCCGTTTGGCGGCCTGTGCCGCGCCCCGGCCCGCCCCTTCGCCAATGCATTCCGTCCACCGCACCATATTGAGGATGGCTTCCGCCCGGGCATCGGCTAATCTGCGTGCTCCACCCCGATGGGAGAGCGGCGCATGAGCATTTTCGATCAGATTCTCGGCCAGATCAGCAGCAATGTCGATGTGAAGAATCTTGCCGCCAAGGTCGGCATCGATCCTTCGATGGTCGAAACCGCGATTGCCGGCCTCGCTGCGGGCCACGCCGCACCGACCGACACGGTCGAGACCGCCGCCGCCAACACCGGCATCGATGCCGGCATCCTGCAGCAGATCGTCGGCCACATCGGCGGCGAGGGTTCGCTCGCCAGCTTTGCGACGTCGCTTGCCCAGCACCCGGATGCTGCCGGCATGATCGGCAATCTGCTCGGCGGCAAGAGTGGTGAAAGTCCGCTCGGCGATCTCGGCGCCCTCGCCTCGGGCCTGTTCAAGTCCTGATCCTTTTTCCGGCATGACGGACGCTGCCCTTTCGCTCGCGATGCTTACCGCGCTCGCGCTCCTCGCGGGCGCGGCGTTTCTCTGGCGCAAGGGCGAGCGCCAGCGCCCGTCGCTGATGGCCATCCTCGCCGCCGTGATGATCACCAATGTCGTGATCTGGTCGCTGCCGACGGCTGGCGGAGAGACCCTGACCACTGCGGCAGCACCTGTTGAAAGCAAACCATGACCGATCACATTGCTGGCAAGTCCATCGTCATCACCGGCGCGGGCGGCGGTTTTGGCCGCCTCGTCGCGCAGAAGGCCGCGACGCTTGGCGCCAAGCTAACCTGCGGCGATATCGACCTTGCCGCCGCGCAGGCCACCGCGGATACGGTCACGGACGCGGGTGGCACCGCCATCGCGGTCGAGACCGACGTGCGCAGCCTCGCAGCGGTCAAGGCGCTTGTCGCCCACGCTGTCGAGGCTCATGGCGGCATCGACGTGATGATCAACAACGCGGGCATCATGCCGCTGGCGTTCTTTTCCGATCACGAAGCGGCCTATGATGCGTGGGAACGCTGCATCGACATCAACATCAAGGGCGTGCTCAACGGCATGGTCGCCGCCTACGATCCGATGATCGCCGCCGGGCGCGGGCAGATCGTCAACTTGTCCTCGATCTACGGCAACTTCCCGGTGATCGGCGCGGCGATCTATGGCGCCTCGAAGTCTGCGGTGAACTTCCTCTCGGAATCGCTGCGGGTCGAGAGCCGGGGCAAGATCAAGGTCACCACGATCAAGCCGACCGGCGTGCCCACCACCGGCCTTTCGGGCACTGTCATCAACCCCGCCGCGGGCGTCGGCATCGTCGCGCACAACATGCCCGAATTCATGGACATGGTGCAGCAGATCGGGGCGGGCACCTTCCCTTCCGAGCGGCTCAGCCCCGACTCCATCGAGTATGCCAGCCTCGCACCTGACCACATTGCCGACGCGATCGTCCACGCGATCAACCAGCCTTGGGGCGTCTCGATTTCCGAAGTGACGGTGCGTGCGGCGGGCGATCACTTCGTGCTGTGAGCCCTAATTAATTCCGCAGTGGTCGTTAAGTCCGAAGCGGTTCAGCCTCTCCCCACGGGCTTTTTGGCCTTTGTGCCGGATCGACCCGATAAAAAGCACTTGGGGAGAGGCAGCATGAAACAATTGGCACGCGCCAATCGGGCGCGCTTTTTCAGGCTCTTGATGATTGGCGGGGCGCTCATGCCCGCAGCCGCGCTGGCGCAGGCCAAGCCGGCCGATGCCGACAACACAAGTGAAGAACAGACCGCCGCCACCGGGGTCGACAACATCGTCGTCACCGCCCGCTTCCGCAACGAGAAGCTGCAGGACACCCCGCTTTCGGTCAGCGCACTAAATGCGAACATCATCCAGAATTCCGTCCTGCTTGATGTGCAGAACATCCAGAAGTTCCTCCCCAACGTGCAACTCGCGCGTATTTCCTTCGCAGGTAATGCGCTCTCCGCCTCGATCCGCGGCGTGAGCTTCGCGGACCTTGAAAAGACCTTCGATCCGGCCATCGGCATTTCGATCGACGGCGTGTTTCTTGGTACCAATACTGGCGCGAACGTTGATTTCTTCGATCTGGAATCGGTCGAAGTGCTGCGCGGTCCACAGGGTACACTCTATGGCCGCAACACCATCGGCGGCACGATCTCGCTGCGCCGCACCCGCCCCACCGGCGAACTCGGCGCGACGCTCCATGGCCGCTACGGCAGCTACAACACCTATGATCTCGATGCTGTGGTGAACCTGCCCAAGATCGGTGACGTGGCCTCGGTCAAGCTGTTCGGCCTACTGCGCAAGAGCGACAGCTTCACCCGCAACCGCTATACCGGAGAGCGCGAGAAGGGCCGCGATTTCTGGAACGTCGGCGGGTCCGTCCTGTTCGATCTGGGCCCGGATTCGACTGCGCAACTCTCGGTCGACTACCAGAAGGACCGCTCGGGCTATCCTTCAACCGTCAACCTCACCACGGCCAGCGGCCTACCTTTTGGTCTGGGAGGAAACATCTGCGATTTCACGCAGACCATATTTGCGGCGGTTCCACCGCTCAAGGACCTCGGCTGTGCGACGCAGGGCTATCTCAAGCAGGCCAATGAAAACTACACGCTGGCCAACACCTCGCTGCCTTTCCGCAGTTATATTGACGGGTGGAATGGCTCCTTCGAGATCAACACCAAGATCGGTGGGTTCAAGCTCACCGCGATCACGGGCTATCGCAACACCAGCGACGCTCTGCTGGAGGAAAACACTGGTGCACCGCCGATCCCTGTCGCACCCGGCGTTTCGCTGCCGTTGTTCGTCGCTGCGCGCGATCAGACCTATAAGCAGTTCAGCCAGGAAGTACGCATCGCGGGTAACCTGACCGACCGGATCGACCTTGTCGCTGGCGGGTACTACTTGCACACTGACTATTTCATCCAGCCCTTTCCCTACAACGGCAGCCGCGCCGCACAGGTCTATGTGCTCAATGGCCCGGCGCAGAGCTTCACCGCCGGGCAAAAGCTCGATTCCTTCGCGATCTTTGCCGAATCGATCTTCAAGTTGGGCAGCAATGTCCGCCTCACTGTTGGCGGCCGCTACACGTGGGAAACCAAGGACTTCAACATCAATTTCACAGTACCCGGCGCGTTCAAGGCTGCTGCCAAAAAGACCTTCAGCGATCCCACAGGCCGCGTGATCCTCGATTGGAAGCCCACGCCAGATGTGATGCTTTATGCCAGCTGGTCGCGAGGGTTCCGTTCCGGTGGCTTCAATGGCCGCGCCACTTCGCCCACCTCGATCGGGCCCTACAATCCCGAGCGCGTTGACAGTTTTGAAGGCGGCGTGAAGAGCGAACTGCTCGGTGGGAAGCTCCGTTTCAACCCCACCGTCTTCTACGTGAAGTACAGCAACAAGCAGGAGGACATCATCCGTGCTGCTGGCGCCGGCACTGAAACTGTGGTCGAAAATGCTGCTTCAGCCCGTATCTGGGGCATCGAACTCGACATGCAGGCGCGGCCCACGCCCGATCTCACCCTACGTGCTTCGGGCGGTTACCTCAACGCCAGATACAACTCGTTCCTCATTCCTGACCTCGCCAACCCCGGCCAATTCCTCGACGTCTCGGCCCAGCGCAACTTCCGCCGCGCGCCAAAATACTCGTTCAATGCCGGGCTTGACTACGGGGTTCAGCTCAGTTCGTCCAACCGTGCGACGCTGACCATCGACTACGCCTTTATCGATGACCTGACCACCTCGCCTCTCGCTGACACGACCGGCCTGCGCCGCGACGTAATCCCGGCCTATGGCACGCTCGATGCCTCGATCGCGCTCGTGCACGAAGGCAGCTCCCTCAAGAACCTGCGCATTTCTGCCTATGCCCGCGATCTGCTGAACAAGGGCGGGAGGCTCTCCAACGTGCTCGATGCGGGCCTGTTCTACTTTGGCGTGGTCGCCCCGCGCCAGCAGTTCGGCGTGGAAGCGACGGTGAAGTTCTGACCAAGTCGGAAGCGTGCTTTCCCGCGGTATGATGGAGAGGGCACGCTTTTGCCGTCATGCATTTGATACCCACGCAGCGGATTCCAAAAGTCCATTAGCGCGTATCTGTAGTATACCCCAGTAGACCCAGAGCCTTGAGGCCCCGTGATGGAGCACTTATCACAGTTGCATCCTAAAAATTGAGTTGGGTCTATCAGATCGCAGAACACGGGCTTTCAGATTGCCTGACACAAGTGCATCTCTTCCCGACGGGCGGACAAATGGTAAACCCGACACTTGCTCCGCCAGCCCTGCGCAGACAGAGCCGACATATCTGTTCATCGCCTCCGAAGTCCGTTCCGGGAGCACATACGTGGCTGAACTCCTGTCCTACACCCTCGATGCATCCGGTGGAGGAGAGGCGTGGGAATTGACGAAAGAGCAATTTCGCCATTTCAATGATCGTTCGACCCCAGCCGACGTAGCTGAAAGCATCTCGGCGCTCTGGCTCAGTCCGCAGGCGATACGCTCGGCGAAAGTCATGTGTTCGGCTCTTTCAGTCCTGATCCGCTGCGCAAGGGCAGATAATGCCCTGCATGACCTAGCATTCGGGTCACGGGCAAAATGGATCGTGGTGCGCCGACGCAACCGGATACGGCAGGCAGTAAGCCTTGCCATGGCGCGCAAGACCAACCAGTATCACGTTTATGCCCCTGTCGAGGACGAAAGGCCTGTCGATGTCTCGCTGCAAGAGATCGAGGCTGCGCTTCGTGCCGTGATCATGGCGGACTGCTTCCTCGAGAGCTTTCTGACTATCCCCAAAGTCTGCTGCGAACTGTTTTATGAGGATGTTCTCGCCGATCCGGCGGGAGCAATCCGGCGTGCGCTTTCGGATCTGGGTCTTGTTACCGATCCAAAGACGTTCTCGTTCAGCGAGGCCAAGCTTGTGCCGGAATGTCAGTTCCGGAAAGCTGAACTGGAGCGATCCTTCCGGCATTGGTTACTGGAGAACAATCACCGGACAGAGTGAGCCGCAGGCTGCGGCGCGTTGGTGAGGGGAGCATGGCATCTCCACAAGAACCTGCCCAAATCAGCAGTGGCCGCATCGGCGCGCAGTTCCCATTATCGCTCATCGCAACGAAGAGAGAAGGAACGAGCGAATGGATCTGGGGCTTAAGGACAAAAAGGCCATTCTGGTCGGCGCCAATGGCGGGATCGGCCGGCAGGTGGCGCTCGCGCTCGCGGCGGAAGGCTGCCACGTGGCGGTCTGCGGTCGCACGCAGGTCAAGGTCGACAAGATCGTCGGCGAACTCGCGCCGAGCGGCGTGACCGTCTACGCAGAGGCGCTCAACGTCACCGATCCCGAGGCTGTACCGGCGTTCGTCGACAAGGCGGCGGCAGCGCTGGGCGGCTGCGACATCTTCATCAGCTTCACTTCGGCCAACCTGGGCGAGGACAGCGATGCCGGCTGGGATGCGGTGATGCAGGCCGATATCCTGCCGATGCGGCGCGGTGTCGCAGCGGCAAAGCCTTTTCTGCTCAAGTCCGATGCCGGCTCGATCATCTGCATGAGCTCGACCGGCGCGGTCGAGGAATTCATGGGCGTGCAGCCCTACAATGCGCTGAAGGCGGCGGTCATGGTCTATGCGTCGGACCTGTCGCAGGCGCTCGCGCCCGAAGGCATCCGCGTCAATTGCATCACCCCCGGCCCGATCATGACCGAGGATGGCCCCTGGGCCTACATCAAGGAAAAGATGACACCGTTCTACGACGCCACGCTCGCCAAGATCCCGATCGGCCGGATGGCGACAGGCGAGGAACTGGCGCGCGCGATCGTGTTCGTCGCGTCACCGGCGTGCCTCGCGATGACGGGCGCGAACATCGTCGTCGACGGCGGCTATACCAAGCGCGTGCAGTTCTGAGCGGCACCCCCCCCTCCTCTGAAGAGGAGGGGGCTGTCGATCAGCGGATCGGGCAATCCGGCGCGAGGCGCATGTCGAGGTAGTTGTCCACCGCGCGCATCATGTCGTCGAGTTCGTTCTCGAAGAAGTGGTTGGCGCGGGGCACTTCATCATGGTGGATGGTGATGTGCTTCTGCGTGCGCAGCTTGTCGACGAGCTTCTGCACCGCGTTCGGCGTCACCACCGTATCCGCCGCGCCCTGCACGATGATGCCGCTGGCGGGGCAGGGGGCGAGGAAGCTGAAATCGTACATGTTGGCGGGCGGCGCGACCGAGATGAAGCCGCGGATTTCCGGGCGGCGCATCAGCAGCTGCATGCCTATCAGCGCGCCGAACGAGTAGCCCGCGATCCAGGTCGTGCTCGCCTCGGGGTGGATCGACTGCACCCAGTCGAGCGCGGCGGCGGCATCCGAAAGCTCGCCGATGCCGTTGTCGAAGCTGCCCTGGCTGCGGCCGACACCGCGGAAGTTGAAGCGCAGCGTGGCGAACCCGCGCGCGACGAATGTCTTGTACATCGCCTGCGTGATGCGGTCGTTCATCGTGCCGCCAGCCTGCGGGTGCGGATGGAGGATCATCGCGACGGGCGCGCGGGGGCGGGTGGCGGGCTGGAAGCGGCCTTCGAGGCGACCATCGGGACCGGGAAAGATGACTGCGGGCATGGACTGTCCTGAACTGCCGGGCCGGGCGTAGCGTTCAAGGCTCGGGCTTTTGGGCCGCACGCCACGCCGGGGCTGGGAAAAGCGAGAGGCCGCTATATAGAAATGGTTGCCTCAAAAGCAATCATTCCCGCCAGCCTACGGATTTCCGCACCCGATGCCCGCCATCTATCTCGATCATGCCGCCACCACGCCGCTGCTCCCCGCAGCGCACGAGGCCATGCTCGAAGGCTTTGCGCACTGGGCGAACCCCTCGAGCCCGCACAAGGCAGGCCGCGCGGCGCGGGCTGCGCTGGAGGAGGCGCGGGCGCGGGTAAAGGCGGCGCTGGGTTGGACGGGCGAGGTCATCTTCACGTCGGGCGCGAGCGAGGCGCTGGGGATCGCGCTGGGCCGGGCGCAGGCAGACCGGCAGATCGTCAGCGCGGTGGAGCACGATGCGGTGTTTCGCGCGGCGCCCGGCGCCGATGTGCTGCCGATCCGCGATGGCGCGCCGGATGGCGAGGCGCTGGCGGCCTTGCTGGCGGCACCCGGCCGCGCAGTGGTGGCGGTGCAGTCGATCAATTCCGAAACCGGCACGGTGCTGATGCCGTCGGTTCAAAATGTATTGGCCGAGCAGGTCCGCGCGGCTGGCGGCTTGCTGCTTGCCGATTGTTCGCAGTCAGCTGGCAAGGGCGCACTGCCCGATGCGGACATGCTGGTCGTCTCCGCGCACAAGCTGGGCGGGCCGATTGGCGTGGGCGCGCTGCTGGTGCGCGATTGGGCGATGCTTCAGCCGAGCGGCGGGCAGGAGCGCGGCTATCGCCACGGCACGGAGAACCTGCCCGGAGCGCTTGGCCTTGCCGCCGCGCTGGAGGCGGGGGGCCTTGAAAGCTGGCAGACCACCGCCAAGCAGCGCCTCGATTTCAGGAATGCCTTGTTCCGCCACGGTGAGGTGCTGACGCCGGGTTTCCAATGCCGCCACATCTTCGCCGTCGCCGCGCCGCGCATGGCGGCGAATGCCATGCTGATCCGGATGGATTCGCTGGGGTTCGCGATTTCTGCCGGGAGCGCCTGTTCGTCCGGCACGCTGAAGCCCAGCCATGTATTGCAGGGTTTCGGCATCGATCCCGAGGTGGCGCGGCGCACGGTCCGGGTAAGCATCGGCTGGAACACCACGCTTGCTGACCTCGATGCCTTTGCCGCGGCGTGGGCCGAGGTCAACGCGTGATCTACCTTGATTATCAGGCGACCACGCCGCTCGCCCCCGAAGCGCGCGAGGCCATGCTGCGCTGGCTGAGTGAAGACGGGTTTGCCAATCCCCACAGCCCGCACCGCCCGGGGCGCGCGGCTGCGGTGGCGGTGGAACTGGCGCGCGAGCAGGTGGCCGCGCTGTTGCCGCCGGGCGGGCGGGTGATCTTCACCTCGGGCGCGACCGAGGCGCTCAATCTGGCCATTCTGGGCTGCGGGGCGAAGCGGCTGGCGGTCTCCGCCATCGAACATGCCGCCGTGCTCGATACGGCGCGCTTCGCTGATCCGGATTGCGCGATCCTGCCGGTCGGTTCGGACGGTCTGGTGCCGGCGGATGTCGCAATCCCCGTAGGCACGGGTCTCGTTGCCGTCATGCAGGTCAACAACGAGATCGGCACGGTCCAGCCGGTCGAGGCGCTGGCCGATGCCGCCCATGCAGCAGGCGCCCTGTTCCTCTGCGACGCGGTGCAAGGCGCAGGCAAGCTCGCGCCCCCGGTGAATGCAGACATGATCGCGATTTCCGCGCACAAGCTCCACGGCCCCAAGGGGATCGGCGCGCTGTGGGTGCGCGATGGCGTCCCGCTTGCCCCGCTGATCCACGGCGGCGGGCAGGAGCAGGGCCTGCGTTCTGGCACGCTTTCCCCGGCGCTCTGTGCCGGTTTCGGCGCGGCGGCAGCGCTGTGCACAAGTCTGCGGGAAAGCGATGGACAGTACGTGGAAAGCCTTTGGGCACAGGCCCGCGCCCTCTTCGCGGACTGGACGCTGAACGGCAGCGCGGAGCAGCGCTGGCATGGCAACCTCAACATTCGCCGCGAAGGCCTCGATGTCGCGCGACTGATGTCGGATTGCCGCACCGTCGCATTTTCTGCAGGATCTGCCTGTGCCAGCGGGTCCGGGCGGCCTTCCCATGTCTTGCGCGCGCTCGGACTTTCGGACAGGGAAGCAAAAACCGCGATCCGCATAGGTTTCGGACGCTATACCAGGGCAGGGGATCTTGAACGGGCCGCCGCCGCAATCCATGCGGCTGTTGGTGCGCAGGGAGCGTTGTAGCCATGGTCAAGGTCACCTTCATCACCGCGCAGGACCAGCGTATCGAGCGCGAGGCCGAAGCGGGCACGCGCCTCCTCGAAGTGGGCCAGAACGCCGGGCTGCCGCTCGAAGGAACCTGCGAAGGGCAGATGGCTTGCTCCACCTGCCATGTGATCGTCACGCCCGAATGGTTCGAGAAGCTCGCCCCCGCCAGCGATGACGAGGAAGACATGCTCGACCTCGCCGCCGGGGTGACGCGCACGAGCCGCCTCTCCTGCCAGATCGTCCTGACCAATGCGCTCGACGGGCTGGAAGTGCGCGTGCCGGAAGAAGCGCGGGATATGCAGGGCCGCTGAGCCGCGCTAGGGGTATCTGCCTAGGCCCGGATCAAGGGTCGCCCCGGGGAGCGAATTTGCGTCAAGCGCTGCAGTATCGGTTCGCGTGCGCGCTGCTGCTGGCGCTGGCGATGGTGGCAGCTGCTCCCGCTCAGGCCCAGCTCCGCGCGCTGCAGAACCCTTCCTTCGAAGCCAACGATCCGGCGGGACCGGGCACACCGAACTTCGAGATCCTGCCGATTGCTTCGGTACAGGGGTGGAGCTCCACCACGGGCGAGATCGAGCTGTGGGACAGCAATTTCAATGGTGTGCCGTCCTATCAGGGCAACGTCTTTGCCGAAATGAACGCCAACACCAATGGCACGCTGTTCCAGAACATCTGCCTGATAAACGGCGAGCCGTTCGGCTGGACTTTTGCGCACCGCGCCCGCGCCGGCGGCCCCGCCACCCAGACCGCGCGGTTTCAGGTGGCGTCGAGCACCGGCACGGTGATCCAGACACTGGCAACGCAGTCGTCCACCACTGCAAAACCAGGTGTGGAACGTCAACACCGGCAGCGCGACGTACAACGGCGCATCGGGCCTCCAGCGGGTGCAGTTCACGACCAACGATACCGGCTCGTTCGGCAATTTTCTCGATGCGATCCAGCTGACCCTCAGGCCCTTCGTGCAGATTTCGGCGGCCAGCAGCACGGGCGCGGAAAGCGTGCCGAACGTCAGCATGGCGACCTTGCTGGTAACCGGCACGGCGCCGAACGCGATCAATGTCATCGTTACCATCACCGGCGGCACCGCCACGCGGGGCAGCGACTATACCACGCCCGGCAATGCCGCGACGTTCACCGTGACGATCCCGGCGGGCACCTATTACAACAGCCCCATCGCGCTTGGCATCAACGTGGTTGACGATACGGCGGTCGAAACGGCGGAAACCATCGCCTTTTCGATCAGCGCGGGCACCGGCTACACCATCGCCAACACCACCACATGCGGCGCTTCGGTGCAGAGCACCGGAACCTATACGATCACCGACAACGACGGCCGGGTCACCCTGCGCAAGCAATGGGCCGATGCGACGGTGAACGACACCGCCACCGTCACAGTGTCGCGCGGGGCCACTGCCATCGGCACGCTGTCTGCTACGGCCACAACGGCAAGCGCTTTGATAACGAGCGCGACGCCGACGCCCGTGGTGCTGGGCGAGACGGTGACGCTGGGCGAGACGCTCGGGAGCGCGAACGTCAGCCGCTATTTCGGCACCGTCGCCTGCACCGGCGCGGCGGATACGAACCTGGCGGACGGCCTCACCATCGGCGCCGCCGAGACGGCGATCACCTGCACCTACACCAACACCCGCGTCCCCGCGCTTGTGGTCGCCAAGACCTCGACCGTGCTGTCCGACCCGGTCAATGCGTCGAATCCCAAGGCCATCCCCGGTGCCGCGCTGCGCTACTGCATCCTCGTCACCAATCCCGGCACGCTCGCAAGCAGCAATGTCGCCGCCACCGATCTGTTGCCCGCCGGGATCACCTACACCGCCGGCTCCGCGCGCAGCGGCGGTACTTGCGCTACGGCCACGACAATCGAAGATGACGATGCGGCGGGGGCGGACGAGAGCGACCCTTACGGCGTCTCGTTCGTCCCCGGCACGCTGACCGCCAGCGCCACGTCGCTCGCGCCGGGCGCAAGCTTCGCGATCACGTTCGACGCCGTACTCAACTAGACTGCCAGTTGCGACATGGCGGTGCCCGCCTATGCTGCCCCAAAACAAGGGGAGAGCACGTGATGGCCTATGATACCTAAAAGCTGCTGCGGGTCGTGCGCGATGGCGCGCTGGTTACCGCCACGGTCGATGCGCCGCCGATCAATGTCATCACGATGGAGCTGTTCCAGGAGCTGGCCGCGCTTGCCATCGAGCTGGAGGCCGACCCGACCGCGCTCGTCTTCGTGCTCAAGAGCGCGGACCCCGATTTCTTCCTCGCCCATTTCGACGTGGCGCTGCTCATCGCCATGTCCAATACACCCGCCGCACCCGGCGGCGAAGTCAACACCTACCACGAGATGTGCGCGCGCTATCAGCGCATGGACAAGGTCACCATCGCACAGATCGAGGGCCGGGTCGGCGGGGGCGGGGCGGAACTGTCGATGAGTTTCGACATGCGCTTCGGCGTGATCGGCAAGACGGTGATCAACCAGATGGAAGTGCCCATCGGCATCCTCCCTGGCGGCACCGGCACGCAGCGTCTGCCGCGCCTCGTCGGCCGGGCGCGGGCCATCGAGATCATCCTCGGCGCGGGCGACCTCGATGCCGAGACGGCCGAGAAGTGGGGCTGGCTCAACCGCGCGCTGCCCGCGGACGCCATTGATGCCCACGTCTCGGCTCTGGCAAAGCGCATCGCCAGCTTCCCGCCCGAGGCCGTGCGGCTCGCCAAGCGCTCGATCGAAACCTCGGCCCTGCCGCTGGACGAAGGCTGCCGGATCGAGGCGGATCTGTTCCAGCAACTGCTGTTCAGCGATACCGCGCGCGCGAAGATGCAGCGCTTCCTCGATCTCGGTGGACAGACCCGCGAAGCCGAACTGCGCGTGGCAGACCTCAGCGCCGAAGTGGCAGGTGGGGGCTGAATCAGGCGGGCAGGGCTGAAAGCAGATAGCGCACGGCATTGCCGCCCATGATCCGCGTCGTCGCAGCCTCGTCATACCCTCGTACAAGCAGGGCCTCGGTGATGAGCGGGAAGTGATTGACCGCAATCGGCAGCGGCAAGGCACAGAAGCCCGAGCCGAGCGCCACGCCTTCGGGGCCGACGACTCGCACGAGATGATCCAGCGCGCGCATCACGGCGTCGGTCTCGGTGCCGCCGACATAGTCCGGCACGAAGCCGAGGCCCACGATACCACCCCTTGCGACCACTTCGCGCAGCAGGCTGTCGGGCAGGCACTTGGGGTCGTCGTGGCAGGACGCACTGCCGGTGTGCGTCACCAGCGGCGGGCGCGCGGCGATGGCGAGGACATCCTCGATGGTGCGCGGCGAGGCGTGGGCAAGGTCCACCACCATGCCCAGTTCGTCCATCATCTTCACCGCGTCCCGCCCCAGCGGCGTGAGGCCGCCAAGCGAATGGCCCGATGAAGAGGCCGCGAAAGGTGTGTCGGTGTAGTGGCACAGTTCGGACATGCGGAAGCCGGCCTCGAACAGGCGCTGGAAATTGCGCGGATCGTAGTTTGTCCCATCGGCGCCTTCTAGACCGAGGTAGACGCCGCGCACGTCCTCTCCGCCCGCGCGGCGGTTCAGCAGTTCGCTGAGATCCCCGCTGCGGCGGATCATCCGGATGCGCCCTTGCGAACGCGCGCAGTGACGCTCCAGTTTGCTGCCCAGATAGAGCGCGCGGTCGACCTGCCGGGTGATGGCGCGCGCCGGCCATTGGTCAAACACGCCAAGCGCAGTGAGCCGGTCGCTCTTGTCGGTGAGCCCGCCGCCGATGACCTCGCGCGGAGCCTCCGTCACCACCAGGAAGCCCTGCAGCGCCACACCGCCGTCCGCCATACGCGGAAAGTCGAAATGCCCGAGCGTGCTGCGCCGCAGGAGATCGCGCCGCCAGATCAAGGTATCGGCGTGGATGTCGGCAACCACAAGGCGCTTGTGCAGTTCCTTTGCCAAACCGGAGACTGCGGGCGGGTCGGGAAGGGCGCGCGTGCCGAAGAGGTGCTCTGCTGTGAGCAGTTGCGTGCGCACCAGTACGGTCCACAAGATCACAAGGCCGGCGAGCGCCAGTGCGATCCAGCCGCCGAACGAGACCAGTGTTTCCATCACCAGATTTCCCTTTCGCTAGAATCGGAATGAGTTTATCTAAACACCTGTTCACATAATTCGGCGAGTTATGCAAACATGTGTTCAGATAAGGTGTCCGTCCGCGTCCCGGTCCGCCGCAACGGGATCGCCACGCGCGAGAGGATCATCGCGGCGGCGCGCGCCTTGATGGCGCGGTCCGATGTGCCGATGACCCTGCGCGGCATTGCCGCCGAGGCGGGGCTCTCACCGGCGGCGATCTACCAGTTTTTCGCCTCGCAAGAGGATGTCGGTCGCGCGGTGGAAGTCGAAAGCGTGGCCGCGCTCGAAGCCTCGCTGGCGCCCGTGCTGATGGCACAACTGGCGGCGGCCGATCCCGTGGTGTTTTTCGTACGCCTGCTCGCCGGGGTGATGACGCACCAGTCCGGGCATCCCGAAGCGCTGTGCATGGCCCGGCTCGATCCTGAGCCGGGCCCGCGCGGCGCACTGGCCGAAGCGCTCCGCACGGCGCTCGCCCGGCAGGTCGGCGCCGCGTTCGCCCGCGCCTGGCCGGAGGTGCCCTCCGCGCGGCTTGAGCAGGTCCTCGTCATCGCGCAGAACGCAATGCTTGGCGCGCTGCGCGGCCTGCCTCCGCGCGGTGTGGAAGGCCGGGATGCCTTTCTGGCGGACGTGGCGCAGCTGGTCGGCAGATATGTCGGGGATGCCCTGGCACAGGCGCGGGCGTAACCCCGAAACATCGGGGTAAACCCGGGCTCTCCCCGGTTCCCATGGGGCGGTCCTGCTTGCTATGGCCGTGGCCACCATGACCAAAACCACCGAAGCCGAGCCCGATCCTTTCGACGCCATCGTCGATGCGCCCTTCGACGCCGCGCTGTCGGAGCGCTATCTCGTCTATGCGCTGTCCACGATCACCGCGCGCTCGCTCCCCGATCTGCGCGACGGGCTGAAGCCGGTCCACCGCCGCCTGCTCTGGGCAATGCAGCAGCTGCGGCTCGATCCTACCGGCGCATTCAAGAAATCTGCGCGCGTGGTCGGCGATGTCATCGGCAAGTATCACCCGCATGGCGACGCCTCGGTCTACGATGCGATGGTCCGCCTCGCGCAGGATTTCGCGCTGCGCTATCCGCTGGTCGAGGGGCAGGGCAACTTCGGGAACATCGATGGCGATAACGCCGCAGCCTACCGCTACACCGAAGCGCGGCTGACGCGCACGGCGATGCGGCTGATGGCGGGGCTGGAAGAGGGCACCGTCACCTTCCACCCCACCTATAACGGCGAGGAGGAAGAGCCCGAGATCTTCCCGGGCCTGTTCCCCAATCTCCTTGCCAACGGTTCGAGCGGCATCGCGGTCGGCATGGCGACCAACATCCCGAGCCACAACGTGGCCGAGATCGTCGATGCCACGCTGCGGCTGATCGACAATCCGGCGGCAACGCATGACGAACTCATGGAAGTGTTCCACGGCCCCGATTTCCCGACCGGCGGCCTTGTGGTCGATAGCCGCGCGGCAATCAGCGCCGCCTATGAAAGCGGCAAAGGCGCAATCCGCGTGCGCGGGCGCTTCTCCACCGGGCGGCAGGAGGACGGTAGCTGGGAAGAAACGGGGATCGAGAAGCTGGGCGGCGGCCAGTGGCAGCTCGTGCTCTCCGAAATCCCTTACCAGGTCCAGAAGGGCAAGCTGATCGAGCAGATCGCCGCGCTCATCGCGGACAAGAAGCTGCCGATCCTCGAAGACGTGCGCGACGAAAGCGACGCGCAGATCCGCATCGTGCTCGTGCCCAAGAGCCGCAATGTCGATCCCGATCTGCTCAAGGAATCGCTGTTCCGCCTGACTGATCTCGAAGTGCGTTTCGGGCTCAATCTCAATGTGCTCGATGCGCGGCGCACCCCCGGCGTGCTGGGCCTCAAGCTGCTGCTGCAGGAATGGGTGATCGCGCAGATCGACATCCTGCTGCGCCGCTCGCGCCACCGGCTCGAAAAGATCGCGAACCGGCTCGAGCTGCTCGACGGCTACATCATTGCCTACCTCAATCTCGACCGCGTGATCGAGATCATCCGCACCGAGGACGAGCCCAAGCCGGTGATGATGGCCGAATTCGGCCTGACCGACCGGCAGGCCGAGGCGATCCTCAACATGCGGCTGCGCAGTTTGCGCAAGCTGGAAGAGATGGAACTGCGCAAGGAGCGCGAGGGACTGCTCGCCGAACAGGCTGATTTGCAAGCGCTGCTCGATGATCCCAAGCTCCAGAAGAAGCGCCTCAAGGCCGATCTCAAGGCGCTACGCAAGGAGTATGCGGAGGATACCCCGCTCGGTCGCCGCCGCACCACGCTCGCCGAAGCCGCGCCGACGCGCGAATTCAGCATGGACGCGATGATCGAGAAGGAACCGGTGACGGTGATCCTTTCGGCGCGCGGCTGGATCCGCGCCGCCAAGGGTCACCTCGCGCTCGATACCGATTTCAAGTTCAAGGAAGGCGATGGCCCCGCCTTCGCGCTCCACTGCCAGACCACCGACAAGCTGCTGTTCGCGGTCGACAACGGGCGGTTCTACACCCTGGGTGCAGACAAGCTGCCCGGCGCGCGCGGCTTTGGCGAGCCGATCCGCACGATGGTCGATATCGATCCCGAGGCGCAGATCGTCGCCGTCATCGTCTACAAACCCAAGGGTCAGCTGCTGCTCGCAGCCAACAGCGGGCGCGGCTTTGCGGCGGAAATGGACGAGCTGCTGGCCGAAACCCGCAAGGGCCGCGGCGTCGTCACTACCAAGCCCGGCGTGAAGCTGGCCGTGGTGCGCGAAATCGCGGCAGAGCACGACCACGTCGCGGTGATCGGCGAGAACCGCAAGCTCGTCATCTTCCCGCTCAGCGAAGTGCCGGTGCTCGCCAAGGGGCAGGGCGTCACGCTCCAGCGCTACAAGGATGGCGGCATGGCAGACGCTACCACGCTCACTTTTGCGGATGGCCTTTCGTGGGCGATGGGCGGAGAAAGCGGCCGGACCCGCACCGAGAAGGACCTTCTCCCCTGGAAGGTTGCGCGCGGCGCGGCCGGGCGCATGCCGCCCACCGGCTTTCCCAAGGAGAACCCTTTCGCATGAGTGGTAACAGGTTGGCAGGACGCATCGCGCTGATCACCGGCGCTTCCTCGGGGCTCGGCGAGCATTTCGCCCGGCTCTATGCGGGCGAGGGCGCTGCGGTCGTGATCGGCGCGCGCCGCGTGGACCGGGTTCAGGCGCTGGCGGATTCCATCAACGCAGCCGGCGGCAAGGCCTTGGCTGTCGCGATGGATGTGACCGACGAAGCCTCGATCATCGCAGCCTTCGATGCGGCAGAGGCTGCCATCGGCGTGCCGGACGTCGTGGTCGCCAATGCGGGCATCGTGGTGCCGGGCCGTGCGGTCGATGTTGCGGCGGAAGGCATCCGATCGGTCGTCGATACCAACTTCACCGGCGTCTACCTCACCGCCCGCGAAGGCGCGCGGCGGATGATCAAGGCTGGCTCCAAGCAGAGCGAGAAGGGCCGCGTCATCCTGATCGGCTCGATCACCTCGCACATGACCGCGCAGGGCGATGCCGCCTATGCCGCCACCAAGCTCGCCGTCCAGCACCTCGGCCGCCAGTTCGCGCAGGAATGGGTGCGGCTGGGGATCAGCGTCAACACGATCCAGCCCGGCTACATCAGCACCGAAATCGCGGGTGACTGGTTCGATACCGAAGGCGGCAAGGCCCAGATCGCCTCATGGCCCCGCCGCCGCCTGACCGACGTGACCGCGCTCGACGAGCCAATGATCTTCTTCGCCAGCGACGCCTCGCGCCAGATCACCGGCGCGCACATCACGGTGGACGACGGGCAGAGCTTGTAAGATCCCCCTTATAACCACCCCAACACCGCTCACCCTGAGCCTGTCGAAGGGTGCTGGCACGACCGTCGCGGCAGATGCTTCGACAAGCTCAGCATGAGCGGTTGGGCGCGATGGAGAAACTAGCCCCCCGGCAGCCCCGCCATGAAATCCGCGCTCAGCACCTGCGGCAGCTTCTGCGGCTCGGCAGCCTTCGCCGGGTACCACAGGTAGAGTGGCACACCCGCCGCGCCTTGCGCCGAAAGGAAGCTGGTGATCTTGGGATCGCGCCGCGTCCAGTCGCCCACCAGCACCACCACGCCTGCCTTCTTGAAAGCATCGCGGGTCGTCTCGCGCTCGATCGCAGCGGCTTCGTTGACCTTGCAGGACAAGCACCAGTCGGCGGTGAAATAGGCGAACACCGGCTTGCCCTGCGCCCGCGCCTCGGCCAGCGCGGCCTCGCTGAACGGCTTGGCATCGAGCAGGCCCGCCTCGACCGTGCCGGGGCCAGCGGCGGCGAGCCTTGGCGTGACGGCGAGAGCCAGCGCAGCGAGCACGATCCCGCCGGGAAGCGCGAACGTCGCCGTTGAAAGCCCCCGCCGCTGCGTCCGCCCGATCATCACCAGCAGCGCGACGACCAGCACCGCCAGCGCAATAGCTCCGCCCGCATAGACCGGTCCGCCCAGCCGCCACGCCAGCCAGCCCAGCGCCAGCACCGTCAGCCCCATCGGCACCGCCATCGCGCGGCGGAAGCGCTCCATCCAGGCGCCGGGCTTCGGCAGCAGGCGGCGTAGCGCGGGCACGAAGCCCAGCAGCAGGAACGGCAGCGCAAGGCCGAAGCCCAATGCGGCAAACACCGCCATCGCCGCCCATGCCGGCAGGATCAGCGCCGCGCCCACGGCAGCCGCCATGAACGGCCCGGTGCAGGGCGTTGCGACGAACGCCGCCAGCAAACCGGTTCCGAATGCGCCCAGCCAGCCGCCCTTCGCCGTGCCCGAACCGCTTTCCAGCGACAGGCCCGGCAGTTCATAAAGCCCCGCAAAGTTTGCCGTGATCGCCACCGCCAGCAGCAGCAACAGCGCCACCACGCCCGGGTCCTGCAGCTGGAATGCCCAGCCCACTTGCGTCCCTGCCGCCCGCAGCGCCAGCATCGCCGCGGCGAGCCCCATGCACGCCAGCATCACGCCCGCAGTATAGGCCACGCCCTCGACATGCGCGTTGTGGCTCCCAGCGCGGGCGAGGGCGAGCGCCTTCAGGCTGAGGATCGGGAACACACAAGGCATCACGTTGAGGATCAGCCCTCCGACCAGCGCGCCCAGGATCGCCAAGATGAGGGTTGTCGCCGAGAACGCTGCAGGCATGCTGCCCTTGCCGATGGGAGTGCCGCCGGTCGGCACGGCGCCGGGCGCGGCCGTGAAAGCAATGCCGCCCAGCGACTCGCCCTTCGCGCTGATGCCAAGCGACAGCACGCCATTGATCGACTGCGGGGCTTCGGGCGACGGGAAGCCGGCCCGGGCGAGTTCGATCACCAGCGTATCGCCGACGCGGCTGAAGCCTTGCGGCTTGGCATAGTCCGCGATGCCCTCGCCCGCGATGAAGAAATGCGGATCGCCGATCGCCGCGCTCGCCGGAAAGGGCACCGCGATGCGCCATCCGCTGGCGGAAGCGGCGAACGTCCCCTGGCGATCAAGCGGCGCGGGAAGCGCAGCACGCCAGCCATCGAAACGCGCGTCCGCCGGGCCTTTGCCCACCGTCACCGTTCCTTGCAGCGTGGCGCTTTCGGGCACGCAGATCGCCTCGGTGCAGGCAAGCCAGTTGGCCTTGGCGCTGACGGGAAGGGTGGTGCCCGGCTCTGCATCCTTGGGCACAGTAAACGGCACGAGCACCGCATAGTCATGCTCGTAGACATGGTTCATCAGGCCCTGCACCAGCAGCGTCTGCGGCACCGGGAACTCGAGCAGCCCGGTGCCTGCGCCCGCAGGCAGCGTCCATTCGAGCGTGACCGGCAGGCCTGCGTCACCCGGATTGCTCCAGTAGCCATGCCAGCCCTTGTCCGGCTGCATCAGCACCGCGAGGCTGATCGTCTCGCCGGGCTTCGCGGGGCGTTCGGCCAGCAGCGAGGCGCGGATATGCGGCCCCTGCGCCCACGCGGTGGAGCCGGTGAGTGCCAGCAAGCAAGCCGCCAGCAGGACAAGGAGATTACGCAGAAATGCCATATGCCCTGTCTATCCCACTGCAGACGCTTTGGCCACCTGCCTGCCCGCATGCCTCTGCGGGCAGGCGGCCATCCAAGGCCCCTTGCGCGCGCACGTCGCCGGGGCCATCACGCAGCGGCCGGGCGTGGCGGAGGCGACTCCGGTTCGGCCAAGTACCGAGAAAGGTTACCCTATGGCGCTTCGCACGTTCCGGTCCGTCACTCTGGGGGCGGCCACGCTCGCTGCCGCATTGGTCCTGCCGCACGCCAGCCTCGCACGCCCTGCTGCCAAGCCCGCACCAGCCCCCGTTGTTCAACCTGCCGCCAATGCCCCCAAGCTGATCGTCGCAATTTCCATCGACCAGTTCTCTGCCGATCTCTTCGCGCAGTACCGGTCGCTTTTCACCGGCGGCCTCGCCCGCCTCGCCACCGGTGCGGTGTTCCCCGCTGGCTACCAGAGCCACGCGGCGACCGAGACCTGCCCCGGCCATTCGACGATCCTGACCGGCGTGCACCCCGCGCGCACCGGGATCATCGCCAACACCTGGATCGACCAGTCCGTCGCTCGCGCCAAGAAGACGGTCTATTGCGCCGAAGACGAGACCAAGGCGGCGGCAGACCCCAAGGACTACGTCGCCTCGGTCGGCCATCTCCTCGTCCCCACGCTGGGCGAACGCGTCAAGGCGCTCTGGCCCACCAGCCGCAACGTCGCCGTCTCGGGCAAGGACCGCGCCGCGCTGATGATGGGCGGGCACGTGATCGACAGCGTCTACTGGTGGAAGGGCGCCGGCTTCACCTCGCTCGATGGCCGGCCGCTGACGCCCGCTGCGCTGAATGAAAACAAGGCGCTGGCCGATGTGCTGGCCCAAGGCGCGCCGGAACTCCCGCTGCCCGACTGGTGCAGCGCCAAGTCCCGCGCGGTGACCGCCGGGACCATGACCGTCGGCACTGGCCGCTTCGCGCTGGCGCCGGGCGACAAGAATGCTTTCCGCGCCTCGCCCCGGCTTGACCGCGCGACAGTCGATCTTGCCACCGAGCTCGTCGACGAGAACAAGCTCGGCAAGGGGCCGACTCCCGATGTGCTGTCGGTCAGCCTCTCGGTCACCGATTATGTCGGCCACGCCTATGGCACCGAAGGCAGCGAGATGTGCATCCAGCTGCAGCAGCTCGATCTCGCGCTCGGCGATTTCTTCATTGCGCTCGACCAGCGAGGGATCGATTATGCCGTGGTGCTGACCGCCGATCACGGCGGGTTCGACTTGCCCGAACGCCTCGGCGAACAGGCGCTCCCCGCCTCGCACCGCGTGTCCAAGTCGCTCCTCCCCGAAGCGCTGAGCGCGGCTGTCGCGGCGAAGACCGGCCTTGATGCCAAGGGCCTCGTCCTCTCCGATGGCGCTTCGGGCGATATCTGGCTGCGGCGTGACCTCTCGCCCGCCGACAAGGCCCGCGCGCTCGAAGCGCTGAAGGCCGAACTCCTCGCCAATCCGGACGTCGCCGCCGCCTTCACCGCCGAGGAGATCGCCGCCTCGCCCGCGCCCAGCGGCTCGCCGGAAACATGGCCGCTGATCGCGCGCGCCAAGGCCTCGTTCTACAAGCCGCTTTCGGGCGATGTCGTGCTGATGCTGAAGCGCGGCGTGGTGCCGATCCCGACCCCGGGCCCCGGCTATGTCGCCACCCACGGCTCGCCTTGGGACTACGACCGCCGCGTCCCGATCCTGTTCTGGCGCAAGGGCATGACCGGGTTCGAGCAGCCGAGCCCCGTCGAAACGGTGGACATCGCCCCCACGCTTGCGGCACTGATCGGTCTCCCCGTGCCCGCAGGGGCATTTGACGGGCGCTGCCTCGATCTCGATGCAGGCACGGGCGATACCTGCGGAGCAAAGCCTTGAGCGCAAACCTGACCTCGGACATCGTGATCATCGGCGGCGGGCTGGTGGGCATGACGCTCGCCATCGGCCTCGCCAAGGCCGGCATCCCCAGCGTGGTGATCGACAGCTCTGACCCGTCCGCGCAGACGGCCGATGGCTTCGACGGCCGCGCCTCGGCGATTTCGACCGCGAGCTGGAATCTCTACAGTCATCTCGGCCTTGCCGATGCGCTCGAACCGCTGGGCTGCCCGATCGACTCGATCGCGGTGACCGACGGAATGAAGCCCGGCCGCATCGATTTCCAGCCGGAACCGGGCGACGGCTCCCTGGGCCGCATGTTTGCCAACCGCGATCTGCGCATCGCGATGTATGACGCGGCGGCCAAGGAGGACCTCATCACGTTCCTCCCCAATGCCCGCGTGGCGGAGCGCGAGCGGGATGCGCATGGCGTCAGCGTCACACTGGCCGATGGCCGCGTGATCAAGGGCCGCCTCATGGTCGGCGCCGAAGGCCGCGCCTCGCCGACGCGCGACGAGGCGGGCTTCACCCCTGCGCGCTGGAGCTATGGCCACCGCGCGATGATCGTGGGCCTCGCGCATTCGAAGCCGCACAACAACGTCGCGTGGGAAATCTTCTACCCCGCCGGCCCCTTCGCGCTGCTGCCGCTGCTCGATGATGCAGACGGCAACCACCGCTCGGCGCTGGTGTGGACCGTCAGCGAGAAGGACGCCCCCGGCGCGATGGCGCTGCCCGACGGCGCCTTCCGCAGCGCGGTGCAGGAGCGGATGGGCGATGTACTCGGCACTGTCCGCCTGATGGGGCCACGTTCGTCCTGGCCCCTGAACTTCCATCACACCGCGAAGATGGTTTCGGACCGGCTCGCGCTGGTGGGCGATGCCGCGCACGGCATGCATCCGATTGCCGGACAGGGCCTCAATCTGGGCCTGCGTGATGTCGCGGCGCTCGTCGAAGTGCTGACCGAGGGCATGCGTCTCGGCCTTGATCCGGGCGATGCGCAAGTCCTCGCGCGCTACGAGCGCTGGCGCGCTACCGATACTTTCATGGTCTCGGCGGCGACCGACGTGCTCACGCGGCTGTTCGGCGTGCCGGGGCGCCTTCCCTCCGCGATCCGGCGGCTCGGCATGGCTGGGGTGCAGCGCCTGCCCGCGCTCAAGCGCTTCTTCATGGATGAGGCGCGCGGCATGAGCGGCACGCTGCCCAGCCTGCTGCAGCCGGCCTAGACGGCGGGATCACTCGGCTCGGGTGCTACTGCCGGTGTAGCAACTGCAGCCGCAGGCTTGGCCACCGGCGGCGTCGGCGGGAACGAGAGCGCGGCTGTTTCCAGCTGATCCAGCGCGCGTTCGGCGGCGACGAAATCGCGGGCGCGGGCGAGCCATTCGGTGGCGGCGTCCTTGCCCGGCATGCGTTCGACTTCGGCGATGGCGACGTCGATGCGGCCCCCGGCCAGCGCTTCCCGCACCCGCGCAGCGCGGCTTTCGGCGGTGGGGGAGGGGGTGTCGGCGTGGCGGATGACGAAAAGCTCGCTCATCTGCCGGGTCATCCATTCCCACGTGCCTTCGCTGGCCGCGCCGCCGATCAGCTGGGGGCTCAATTTCTCGAAGGTCTCATTCAGCAGCGCCAGCGTATTGGGCTTCTGGGCGGCGGCAATCACGCGGTCTACCGCAGCCTGCTGGGTGTTGCCGAAGCGCACGCGCAGCTGGGCCTCGAGGTATCCCAGCGGCTGGCCGCGTTCGATGGCGCGGCGGGCGGCGAAGGCGACGAGCAGCGCTTCGGCCTGGCTCGCCTGCCCGGCGGCAGCTACCGCCTGCTGGTTGAGCTCGGCAAGGCGTTGTTCGAGAGCGGAAACCTTGGCAGCGGCGGCGGTGAGTGCGGCATCAGTCGCGGCAAGATTGGCGGTTGTTTGCGCCGCAGCCTGCGACATCGAGGCGTAGGGCGAGGGAACCGGACTCGCGGGCAGGCCCGAGACGTGCACTTCCAGCCAGCCGGTTTTCCAGCCGTACCACGCGCCGGCCATCAGCACCGCAAGCATGAAAAGGACAACGAGCACCACACGCCCGCGTCCCGAACGGGAGCGCTGCATGGCGAGGGGCGAGCCAAAGGTCATGTCCTGCATAGGATCATTTTTTGTTGTCAGTGTCCTTCTGGTGACACTTTGTCGCACATTTGAACGGCGAGTGCCAGCACTGCTTGATCGCTGCGTGTCTGTGCAATTTCAATATGTTGCCAACCTTCACCCGCCATTAACCCGATTCGCGATGCGAGGCAGGCGAGGCTGACGCCCGCGCGCTCGACGCCAAGCCGCGCCGATTCTGCGGCGAAATGGGCTGCCGCCTCGCCGGAGTGGAGCAGCACGAGCGCTGGTTTCAGGAGCAGTTCAGCGAGGGCGGGCGGCATCGGCAGACCGGCGGCGGCGTAGACCATGATGTCGTCAACCTCGACGCCGTCCGGCATCGCGAGCGGCACGCGCTTTTCGCCCGCAAGGCGCAGGTAGCGCCCCGGTGGCAGCGCCGAGACCATCGGCTGCAGGCCACCTTCGCCAATCCGTTCCACACGAAAACCTGCAGCACCCGCCGCTTCGGCCGTGACCGGGCCGACAGCGTGGACGGGCAAACCCGTCAGCCGCGCCAGCCCTTCACCGCCAAGCCGGAACACATTCGCGCTGCCTGCCAGCAAGGCGCGGTAAGGCGCAGGATCGGGCGCGGTCCACGGCGCTGGGGCCATATCGAACAGCGGGAAGGCGTGTGCTTCAAGGCCCAGCTCGCGTGCAGCGGCAACCGTCGCGGCGTTTCCCGGTTCCGGGCGGATGACGATGACCGGGCGCATCCCGGCGGCCTCAGCTGCCGGTGAAGTGGCGGCGGATCGCCTCGGGCGCGCTGCTCAGGAGTGCGTGTGCCAGCGCGGCGGGGGCTTGGGTATCGCTCGCCGGGAAGGTGGCGCTGGCTTCGACACGCTCCGCGCCATCGGGGCTGAACAGCGCCGCGCGCACGGTCAGCGTGTCGCCCTCCGCCGTGGTCAGCACCGCAATCGGGCTGTGGCAGGTGCCGCCCAGCCCGCGCAGCAGGCCGCGCTCGGCATCGATCGCGGCGTGGCTCGGCTTGTGGTCGATGGCGCTCAGCAGCGCGACAATGTCGGTGCGCGCGGCGAGGCATTCGACGCCGATGGCACCTTGCGCCGGCGCGGGAAGCCAGGTTTCGGGGTCGAGCGGGCTGCCCACACTTGTCTCGCCCAGCCGGTTGAGGCCAGCTGCGGCCAGCAATGTCACATCCGCCTCGCCCGCCTCCAGTTTGCCGAGCCGGGTCGCGACATTGCCGCGGAAGCCGACGACAGTGACATCGGGCCTTGCATGAAGCATCTGCGCCGCGCGGCGCGGGGCGCTGGTGCCGACGCGCGCACCCGCCGGAATGGCCGCGACGCTCTCCGCGCCCACCAGCACGTCGCGCACGTCTTCACGCGGGAGGACAGCGGCAATCATCAGTGTTTCGGGCCGCTCGGTCTCGACATCCTTCATCGAGTGGACCGCGAAATCGATGCTGCCATCCGCGAGCCAGGCATCGAGTTCCTTGGTCCACAGCGCCTTGCCGCCGATTTCCGCCAGCGGCCGGTCGAGCACCTGATCGCCGCTCGCCACCACGGTCACGAGTTCGACGAAACTCGCGTCCCAACCATGCGCGGCGCACAATCTGCGTCGGGTTTCCTCGGCCTGCGCGACCGCGAGAGGGGAGCGGCGCGTGCCCAGCTTGAGCGGGTTGGCGGCGGACGGTGTTACGGGCGTAGTCATGCGTCACTTGCCGTAACCGGGAATGTCTCTAAGGGAAAGTGTCCCATGGCCTTGATCCTCGGCATCGAATCCTCTTGCGACGAAACCGCCGTCGCCGTGATCGACGGGGCGGGCACGACGCTCGCCGCGCGCATCGTCGCGCAGCGCGTTGCCTCGCAGGATGAGGAACACCGCCCCTATGGCGGCGTTGTCCCGGAAATCGCCGCGCGCGCCCATGTCGAAACGCTCGCGCCGATGGTCGGCGCGGTGCTGGAGGAGGCAGGGCTTACGCTGGAGCAGATGGACGCGATTGCCGCCACCGCCGGGCCGGGCCTGATCGGTGGGGTGATGGTCGGCCTTGTCACCGCCAAGGCGCTGGCGATGGCGGCGGACAAGCCTCTGCTCGCGGTCAACCACCTTGAAGGCCACGCGCTGTCCGCCCGGCTGGCAGAGCCGGGGCTGGAATTTCCCTATCTGCTGCTGCTCGCCTCGGGCGGGCATTGCCAGATCCTCGAAGTACGCGGCCTTGGCCGGTATCGCCGCCTCGCGACCACCATCGACGATGCCTTGGGCGAGGCGTTCGACAAGACGGCGAAGATCCTCGGCCTTGGTTTTCCGGGCGGTCCTGCCGTCGAACGACTGGCGCGCGAGGGCGATGCCAAGGCGGTCCCGCTGCCGCGTCCCTTGCTGGGCAGCGCGGAGCCCCATTTCTCGTTCGCTGGTCTCAAGAGCGCGGTGATGCGCGCGCGCGATGCGGGGCTGCACAAGCCGGAAGACATCGTCGCCTCTTTCCAGCAAGCCGCGATCGATTGCGTGATCGACCGGACGCGGCGGGCCATGGCGGCGGCTGGTCCGGTGACGGCGCTGGTGGTCGCGGGCGGAGTCGCGGCTAACGCTAGCCTGCGCGGCGCGCTGACAGCCCTCGCCGAGGAAGCCGGCCTGCCGCTCGTCGCGCCGCCGCCCAAGCTGTGCACCGACAATGCCGCGATGATCGGCTGGGCCGGGGCCGAGCGCTTTGCCGCCGGCCTCACCGATCCGCTCGACACCGTGGCCCGCCCGCGTTGGCCGCTCGATCCCGATGCCGAGCCGGTGCGCGGCGCGGGGGTCAAGGCATGAGCGCGGCGGTTGGAGTCGTTGGCGGCGGCGCGTGGGGCACCGCGCTCGCGCAGATGCTCGCGAGTGATGGCCGCAACGTGCTGCTCTGGGCGCGCGAGGCCGATGTGGTGGAGGCGGTGAACGCCGGGCACCGCAACCCGCGCTTCCTGCCCGGCGCTGCGCTGCATCCCACGATCCGCGCAACGGGCGCGCTGGCCGATCTTGCCGCGCTGCCGGTGCTGCTGATGGTAACGCCGGCCCAGCATCTCGGCGCCGTGCTGGGCCAGCTGGCGCCGCAGGGTTCCGACATCGTGCTTTGTGCCAAAGGGATCGAGCAAGGCTCGGGCCGCCTGATGAGCGACGTGGCGACCGCCGCTGCGCCCGGCGCGGCGCTGGCCGTGCTGTCCGGCCCGACCTTTGCGCATGAAGTGGCGGACGGGCTGCCCACCGCCGTCACCTTGGCCTGTGCAGGCGGCGAGGCGCAGTGGGCGCGGCTGGCGCCGGTGATCGCGCGGCCCGCGTTCCGGCCCTATTACTCGGCGGACGTGATCGGCGCTTCGATCGGCGGCGCGGTCAAGAACGTGCTCGCGATTGCCTGCGGCGTGGTCGAGGGCCTTGGCCTCGGCGCCAATGCCCGCGCGGCCCTCATCAGCCGGGGCTTTGCCGAAATGCAGCGCCTCGGCCTTGCGATGGGTGCCGAGGCCGAGACGCTAAGCGGGCTATCCGGCCTCGGCGATCTCGTTCTGACCTGCTCCTCATCCGAAAGCCGCAACTTCGCGCTCGGCATGGCGCTCGGCCAGCAGGGCGATCGGACCGGCGGCGCGGCAGCCTTGCTGGCCGAACGCAGCACGGTAGCCGAAGGCGCTTTCACCGCGCCGGTGCTGGTGCGCGTGGCGGATGAACACGGCATCGCGATGCCGATTGCCGCAGGTGTCGCCGCGCTGCTCGACGGCACGATCTCGCCGCGAGCCTTGGTGGCGCAGCTGCTCGCCCGCCCGCTCCGTGCGGAGGCGCCGCTTGGCTGAAGCGACCGCCCCCCTGTCCGCCGAACAGCAGGATATCGCCGCGCTGGCCAAGGGCGGACGCACCAATTTCCTCGGCTTCCTGCTGCGGCTTGCCGCGCGCATCCCGTTCCTGTTCATCGCCGGGCGGCTCTATGGTGCGGAGGATCTGGGGCGATTTGCTTCGGCAACCATCGCGGTTGAACTCGCTGCACAGCTTGCCACCTTGGGTCAGAAGCGCGGTCTTGCCCAGCAACTCGCCAGCGATGACCGGGATGCGGCAGAAGTGGTGGCCGATGCGCTGCTCCTCTCGGGCTTCGTCTCCGCCGTGCTCGCCGCGCTGCTCTACATCTTCCCCGCGCCTATGTTCCCGAGCGGGCACTTCACCCCGCTGCAGCGTCTGCTGCCGCTGACCGTCCTGCCCATCGCGCTCGGCGATATCGCGCTGGCCGCGCTCGCCTATCGCTTCGATGTCGGCGCCACCGTTCGGGCACGCTCGGTGGTGGAGCCGTGGACGCTGTCCATCGTCGCCGGCCTTGTCTGGCTCGTCGGCATGTGGGTCATCGGTCTGCGCGAAAGCGGGCTGATCCTCGCCTATGTCGCCTCGATCTTCGCCGCGACCTTGACCGCCTTCGTGCCGCTGCTCAGGAGCTATGGTGTGCCGCGCCAATGGTCGCCGCGTCCGATCGACCTCCTGCGCCTCGCGGCGAGCAATCTGCCGCTCGCGGGGGCGGACGCAGTCGAATGGGGCACGCGCAAGCTCGATCTGTTCCTCCTCGGCGTGTTCCAGGCGCCTCCGGCAGTCGTGGGCATCTATTACGTCGCGCAGCAGGTCGCGACTTTGCCGCAGAAGCTCAAGACCAGTTTCGAGCCGATCCTCGGCCCCGTCATCACGCGCAATCTGCAGAGCGGAAACTTTCCGGCGGTGGCGCGGCAGGTGTGCCAGGTGGGCTTCTGGATCATCGCGGCGCAGGCCGGGGTGGCGCTGGCGCTGGGCATTCCCGGCGCGGCGGTGATGGGGCTGGTCGGGCCGAACTTCGTCGCCGGAACCGCCGCGCTCGCCCTGCTCCTCGCCGCCGAAGTCGCCGCCGCGACAGCCGTGGTGAGCGAGGCGGCGCTGATCTACGTCGCGCGCGTCCGCAACCTCTGGATCAGCCTCGGCACCATCGCGCTGCAAGGCGCGCTCACGGTGGGCTTCATGCTGGCGGCGCGGCGGGCGGGGCTTGATCCGCTGATGCAGGCGGCCGGCGCGGCGGCGGCGCTGGCGATTGCGCTGGCCTGTGCGTCGCTGGTCAAGGCCTGGCTGCTCGGCAGTATCCTGCACGAACGAATCAGCAACTGGCGCTGGCCGCTGATCTGGGCCGCCGCGCCCGCTGTCGTCGTAGGATTTGCGGCCAAACTGACCCCCGAATGGGTCGAGCTGGCGTTCGGTATTCCCGCCATTCTCGGGGTTTACGGCGTGGTGATCTGGCGGCGCGGGTTCGGCCCGGAAGACCGCATCCTGTTCCGCAAGCAGACACTCTGACTTTCGCTTCGCCGCGCGCGAGGCACGTTCAGTCGCCATTCACGGGTAAAGCCGTGTCCTGCCACCGGGGGCGCCAACGCTTCGATGGGAAGGACCGACCCGATGGCAAAGAGGATGCTTGTGGCCGCGCTGATGAGCGGCACGTTGCTGGCAGGCTGCGCGGCAAAACGGGAGGCCGCACCGGAAGCGGCCACCGACATCATCGTCACCGCGACTCGGCAACAGCCGTCCGACGGCATCGTCTACAACGCGCCGCCTGCGCCACCGCCTCCACCCGCCGCCGCGCCGATGCTGGCGAACAAGGCGGTGAGCGACGGGCGCTATATCCAGGTGCCCTCCGTCATCGTGCCCACCGATCCCGGCCGCGAACGCTATGACGGCAAGGACGTCAGCCCCGTCCATCTCACCCGCGCCGAGCCGGTCTCCACTTTCTCCATCGACGTCGATACCGGCGCCTATGCCAATGCGCGGCGTTTCCTCACGCAGGGCCAGTTGCCACCCAAGGACGCTGTGCGCACCGAAGAGCTCATCAACTACTTCCGTTACGACTATCCGCTGCCCGAGAAGCGCGAGGCGCCGTTCAGCGTGACCACCGACATGGCGGTGACACCTTGGAACGCCGAGACCCGCCTGCTGCGCGTCGGCCTGCGCGGCTATGATCTGCCGCGCGCCAGCCGCCCGCCTGCGAACTTGGTTTTCCTCGTCGACGTCTCGGGGTCGATGCAGGACCCGGACAAGCTGCCCCTCGTCAAGACCGCGCTGATGGGCCTTGCCGAGGAACTTAAGGCCCAGGACCGCGTCTCGATTGTCGTCTACGCGGGCGCAGCAGGGCTGGTCCTGCCGCCCACCAACGACAAGGGCCTGATCCGCGCGGCGCTCGATCAGCTGCAGGCGGGCGGCTCGACCGCAGGCGGGGCCGGGCTCCAGCTGGCTTACGAAGTCGCGCGGCAGAGCTTCATCAAGGACGGGGTGAACCGCATCCTGCTGGCCACCGACGGCGATTTCAACGTGGGCGTCTCGGATACCAAGGCGCTGCTCGAAATGGTCGAAAAGCAGCGCGACAGCGGCATCACGCTGACCACGCTGGGCTTCGGCGAAGGCAACTACAACGAAGCGATGATGGAGCAGATCGCCGACCACGGGAACGGCAACTACGCCTATATCGATAGCGCGCTGGAAGCCCGCAAGGTGCTGGCCGAGCAGATGTCCTCCACCCTCTTCACCATCGCGGGCGATGTGAAGATCCAGGTCGAATTCAACCCCGCCGCCGTCTCGCAGTACCGCCTCGTCGGCTACGAGAACCGTGCGCTGCGCGAGGAGGACTTCAACAACGACAAGGTCGATGCGGGCGAGATCGGCGCAGGTCACCAGGTCACCGCGATCTACGAGATCGTGCCTGCAGGCGCCAAGGGCTGGATCGGCCCGCGCCGCTACGAGGAAGCGCCCGTCGCGCCCGGGCCTGCAGGCAGCGAACTCGCTTTCGTGAAACTGCGTTACAAGCTCCCGGGGGAGAAGACCTCGCGCCTGATCGAGCGACCTGTGCCGAAAGGCCTGATTGCCAACGCCGCTTCGCCAAGGGGTGACATGGCCTTTGCAGTCGCGGTCGCCGCCTATGGCCAGAAGCTGCGCGGCGATCCGATGCTGGCGAACTACAGCTGGCAGCAGGTCAGCGCGCTGGCCGGTGATCCGCGCGATTTCTCGCGGGCGGAGTTCGTGAAGCTGGTGTCGCTGGCGGGATCGCTCTCCCGCCCCTGATGTGCGCCCCCTTGGCATTTGTCGGCGCGCGTGGGAAAGGCGCGTGTCCGGCGGATGCTGAGGGTTGACGATGATGGAATGGATTCAGGCAAACGCGGTGCTGGTCGGCGCGATTGCACTCGTGCTCGTGCTGGCGCTGGTGTTCCTGCTCCGGCGCGGCAAGGCGCTGCCGCAAAAGCGCGAATACCGCGATGTGCTGTCGGAAGGCGCCGCCCCCGCCGCGCGCAACTCGGCGCTGATCGATGCACCGCCCGCCGCCGCGATTGACCCGCCGCCGGTCTTGGCCGAAGCGCCGCCGCCATCATCTGATGAAGGCGATGACCTGACCCGCATCAAGGGCCTCGGCCCCAAGATCAGCACAGCGCTGCGGGCGCTCGGCGTGACCCGCTATGCGCAAATCGCCGCGTGGACCGAGGAGGATGTCGCCCGCATCGACGCGCAGCTCGGCGCCTTCGCGGGCCGGGCGACGCGCGACAACTGGATCGAACAGGCCAAGCTGCTCGCGGGCGGGGACACGGCAGCCTACGAGGCCAGGTTCGGCAAACTTTAGCCGCTTGCGCACCGCTTGATCAGCGCGCCGGGGACGTCGCTGGCGGGCACCTCGATATGCCCGCCGCCCGGCAGCGTTCCGGCAAATGTCGCCTTGAACAGCTTGAGCCGCATATCGTCGGCGGCAATGGCGCCGCGCCAGACGTAGCCGCTCTGGCCGGGCAGCGCGGTCGCATCGACCGGCAGGCGCAGGATATAACCGCTCCCCTGCAAGGCGAAGAGCGCCGAGGCCCCCACCGGCGCGGCGACATTGCGCGTCACCACCAGCGCGCCGTTCCGGCACTCGAGGGCGAGCAGCGCGGCCTCCCCCGGATAGCCGAATTTCGCGCTGCCATCAGGCGCCGAGACCCACGCGCCTTTGGCATCCTTGGGCCGTATCGGCATCGGCGCGACGCTGTCCGCCGGCATCGCGACACGCACGGCATCGATCGGGCCATCCCCGCCAGTCGGAGTTGCGGCGGATTGCGAGCAGGCGGCAAGGGCAAGCAGCAGACACAAGGGCGCGGCGCGCGTCTTTGACATTGTTATCCTTCAAGCACCCGAATCTTCGTCCATGTCCCCCGCGCCTTGGTGGCAAAACGCAGATCGCAGGTCAAAAGCTCGCAGCCCATTTTCATCGCGAGCGCAAGATAGATGCAATCCTTGAGGGGATGCCCGAGATCGAGCGCGAGCCGGGATGCGGCCATCATGTCTGGTATCCTCGTGGCTTCGATCCGTACCACGTCGTGGGCGAGCATTTCTCCGAAACTGGCGAGCCCCGCCTCACTCGCACTGCGATTGGACTTGTCCATGTTTGCCTTGCGGACCAACGCCGCAGCCACTTCGATCACGAAGAGATCGGGCGCGAAGAGGGGCTCCGCGCTGCCGAGCAATCGGTCGGCTTCGTCTGAACTGATTTCGCGGATGAACCATTTGACCGCGACGCTGGCATCGAGAATGATCATTCCTCGTCCCGGATTGCGCGGATCAGCGACACGGCGTCCTCCCCAGGGGCAAGCCGGAGAGGATTCCGTTCGCGAACCTCGCGTATCTTGGCCATCAATTCCTCCAGCCGCCGCTTCCGCGCCGCCTCGGCGATCAGAGCGCGCAGTTCCTCGGAAATCGAACGCCCGTTCGCCGCCGCCATCTCGGCCAGCGCGGCGTAGTCCTTGTCATCGACATTGCGGGCGGTTGCGGTGGCCATCTGCTGATCCTTTTGCGATCAGACTGCTAGCAGATTTGGGCGAATTCTGCAAGCATTACCGCCCCCACTTGCGCTGCGTCTTCCCGAACCGCGTCTTCCTTGTCCCCGGCTTGCCCTCGTTGCTCCGCCCCACCAGCGGTGCCTTTTTCTCCGCGTCCGGCAGGCCGAGCTCGTCCGCTTCCAGCCGCCGGATCTCGTCGCGCAGTCGGCCGGCTTCCTCGAACTCGAGGTCGGCGGCGGCGGCGCGCATCTTCTTTTCGAGCTCTTCGATATAGGCGCGCAGGTTGTGGCCGACGAGGTTGTTGGCCCCGCCTTCCGCCTCGATTTCCACCAGCACGCCGTCGCGGCTCGCCGTGTCAGCCACGATGTCGTGGATGTCGCGCTTGATCGATTCGGGCGTGATACCGTGGAGTTCGTTGTAGGCGCGCTGCTTCTCGCGGCGGCGGTCGGTTTCGGCAATCGCGCGCTCCATGCTGCCGGTCATGCGGTCGGCATAGAGGATCACCCGGCCATCGACATTGCGCGCCGCGCGGCCGATCGTCTGGATCAGCGAGGTCTCGCTGCGCAGGAACCCTTCCTTGTCGGCGTCCAGAATGCACACCAGTCCGCACTCGGGAATATCGAGCCCCTCGCGCAGCAGGTTGATGCCCACCAGCACGTCATAGACACCCAGCCTGAGGTCGCGGATCAGCTCGATGCGCTCCAACGTCTCGACGTCGGAGTGCATGTAGCGCACCTTGAGCCCCGCCTCGTGCATGAACTCGGTGAGGTCCTCGGCCATGCGCTTGGTCAGCGTCGTCACCAGCGTGCGGTAGCCGTTCTGCGCGGTCTTGCGGCATTCGTTGATGCAGTCCTGCACCTGGTCCTCGACCGGGCGGATATCGACCGGCGGATCGATCAGACCCGTGGGGCGGATCACCTGCTCGGCAAACACGCCGCCGGACTGCTCCATTTCCCACGTGCCGGGCGTCGCCGAGACTGCAATGGTCTGCGGCCGCATCGCGTCCCACTCGTTGAAGCGCAAGGGCCGGTTGTCGATGCAGCTCGGCAGGCGGAAGCCGTATTCGGCCAGCGTGATCTTTCGGCGGTGGTCGCCTTTGCTCATCGCACCGATCTGCGGCACGGTCTGGTGGCTCTCGTCGACGAACAGCAGCGCGTTGTCCGGCAGGTATTCGAACAGCGTCGGCGGCGGCTCGCCCGGCAGGCGCCCGGTCAGGAAGCGCGAATAGTTCTCGATCCCGGCGCAGCTGCCCGTCGCATGGATCATCTCGAGATCAAAATTGGTGCGCTGCTCCAGCCGCTGCGCCTCCAGCAGCTTGCCCTCCGCCTCCAGCTCCTTGAGCCTCTCGGTCAGCTCGAAGCGGATCGCGTCCGCCGCCTGCTTCATCGTCGGCCCCGGCGTCACGTAGTGCGAATTGGCATAGACGCGCACTTTGCTCAGCTTCGTCCCCGCCTTGCCCGTCAGCGGATCGAACTCGCTGATGGCCTCGATCTCGTCGCCGAAGAACGAGACACGCCAGGCCATGTCTTCATAGTGCGAGGGGTAGATCTCGAGGTTGTCCCCGCGCACGCGGAAATTGCCGCGCTGGAAGGCGGCGTCGTTGCGCTTGTACTGCAGCGCCACCAGCTTGCGGATGATCTCGCGGTTGTCGACGCTCTCGCCCACCTTCAGGTCGAACACCATCGCCGAATAGGTCTCGACCGAGCCGATGCCGTAGAGGCACGAGACCGAGGCGACGATGATCACGTCGTCGCGCTCCAGCAGCGCGCGCGTCGCCGAATGGCGCATCCGGTCGATCGCCTCGTTCACCGAGCTTTCCTTCTCGATGTAGGTGTCCGACCGCGGCACATAGGCCTCGGGCTGGTAGTAGTCGTAATAGGAGACGAAGTACTCGACCGCGTTTTCCGGGAAGAAGCTCTTCATCTCGCCATAGAGCTGCGCGGCGAGGATCTTGTTCGGCGCGAGGATCAGCGCGGGGCGCTGCAGTTCCTCGATCACCTTGGCCATCGTGAAAGTCTTGCCCGAACCGGTGACGCCCAGCAGCACCTGCGTTGCCTCGCCGTCCCGTGCCGAGGCGACGAGATCGGCGATCGCGGTGGGCTGGTCGCCTGCCGGCTGGTAATCCGAGATCACCTTGAAGGGCTTGCCGCCTTCCGACTTCTCCGGCCGCGCGGGCTTGTGCGGCACAAAGTTTGCGGAGGTATCGGGCTCTTCCAGCCCTCTGCGGATCACGAGTTCGGCCATGGCGCAGATATGGGGAACAAACCGCGCACAAGCAAGCCGGAGGCGTTGGATAGGCACGAAGGTGCGTTTCCTGTATCGCCGCGCTGCGATAGCGTGAACGTCCACCGCCCGCGCGCGGCTTGCGAAGGATCGGGACCCTGAAAGTCTATCAACGCACCGCCGCGACCGCTGTCCTGCTGGGCCTGTTATCGGCGGCGCCCACCAGAGCGCAAGATACCGCGCCGCTGCCGCCCGCGATGGTGGAGGTGCTGACCGCCGTCGAAGCCTCGCACGATCCGCGCGCGCTTGCTTCGCTCGTCCAGTATCTGCAGCAGACCCATCCCGAAGCGCAGGCGGCCATCGCGGAGTGGGTCGCCCGGCGCAATCGGGCGGTGTGGCTGGCCGAACCGGTCCCGCTCGCGCAAGTCGGGGTCAAGCTGGACCCGCTGGTGCAGGACGCCGCTGCGTTCCAGACCGCCGCGTTCGAAATGCCCGTCAAGTGGAGCGGCGAGGGTGAACTGGGCGCGTTCCTCAGCACCGGCAGCGCGCCGGGCTCGGGCTTTGTCGGCCGGCTGACGGTGATCGCCGAACGCGGGCGCTGGCGCGTGGCGACCACGGGGCGGATCGACTACCAGAAGACGTTCAACGAAGTCACGCGCAACCAGATCCGCGTGACGGTCGAGCCCAACTACAAGTTCGACGAGCATGGCTATGTCTTCGGCCTCGGCCAGTATGAGCGCGACCGGTTCCAGGGCTTCACCGATCGCTACAGCCTCTCCGCCGGGCTCGGCTACAATCTGCTCGATGGCGATGGGCGCAAGCTGAGCATCAAGGCGGGGCCAGCCATGCGCCTGACGCAGCCGGTCGATGGCCCGCAGGAGCAGACGCTGTCCGCCGCCGCGCTCGCCGACCTCAAGCTGCGGCTCACGCCGACGCTGAGCTACAGCCAGGAAGTCAGCACCTATTTCGATGCGGTGCGCCGGACGTACTACACGCTTGCCGCACTGGATTCACGCCTCAGCAGCAAGCTCAAGGCGCGCCTGTCCTATATGCTCCAGCACGAAGCCGGCTCCGGTGTCGCGCGGACGCTGACGGATACGACCAGCCGCCTGACGCTGATCTACGGTTTCTGAGCTTGTGATGCGCGTCATTGGAATGCGCCGCGCGCAGTGTTAGCCTTCCTCCAATACAAGCGAGAGGAACCTGCCCGATGCGCCTGCCGATCCTGCCCCTGATCGCCCTCTCGACTGCACTGGCGCTGGCCGGATGCGGCAGCGAGAAATCGGTGACTGCCAAGAATGAAAGCGTTTCCGATGTTGCCAAAAAGGTTTCCGACGCGGGGCTGAAGTTCAATCCCGGGCGGTGGGATTCGACGATGAAGTTCGTCAAGATGGAGATGGAAGGCCTGCCGCCGGAAGCAAAAGCGATGATGTCGAAGATCCTCGGGAAGGACCGTACCTTCGCCAGCTGCCTGACCAAGGAAGAGGCCGAGAAACCCGACGGCAAGTTCTTCGGCCAGGCCGACAAGCGCTGCAAGTATGACACCTTCAGCATGGGCGGCGGCAAGATCGACGCGAAGATGACCTGCAACGCCGAGCAGGGCACGCAGACGATGACGATGCAGGGCAGCTACACGCCCGATACCTACCAGATGACAATGTCGATCAACGGCGCCGGGCCGGAAGGCAAGGCGATGTCGATGGAAATGCAGCTCAGCGCCAAGCACAATGGCGAATGCACCGGCAAGGAAGACGGCTAAGGGGCTAAGCCTCGCCAAAAACCGCTCATGCTGAGCTTGTCGAAGCATCTTGCCCGGCGGTCGCGCCAGCACCCCCTTCGGCTGGCTGCTTGCAGCAGCCGCTCAGGACATGCTTCGACAAGCTCAGGGTGAGCGGGGTCTGGGTTCGATAGGGCGGCCTATTCCGCCGCTTCCAGCACCGCCTTCGCCACCTCCACCTGCACGCCAGACAGCGCGGCGTTGCCGGAAAGCGGATCGAGCGCACCCGATTCCGTCAGCGCATTGGCACTCACCCCTGCGCGGCTTTTCGCCACTTGCATCGCCATGCCGGGCAGATCATGCCCCCAGCCATGCGGAATCGAGACGGTGCCGGGCATCATGTCGTCCGTCACTTCGGCAGGGATGCTGATCTCCCCGGAGGACGAGCGCACGGTGGCCATCTCGCCGTCCGCAAGGCCTGCCGCCGCCGCATCGTCCGGATGGATCATCAAGGTGCAGCGGTTTGGGCCCTTGGTCAGGCGGTGGCTATTGGCGAGCCACGAATTGTTCGTCCGCAAATGGCGGCGGCCGATCAAGGTCAGCTTGCCACTGCCCGCCTCAGGCATTTCGAGCGCGGCAAGGGCCTCCATCAACGCGGGTACCGCGCAGTTGATCATCTGATCATCGCTGCGCAGCCGCTCCGGCAGCACGCCTGTCATGGGCGGCCCGAAATCGCGGCCCGAGGGCGCCGCTTCCACTTCCGCCAAGGATACCTTGTAGGGGCCGCCCCGCAGCATTCCGTCAAGCGCCTCGCGCGGGGTCGGCTCCTGCACTGGCTGGCCGCTGATTGCGCTCGCCAGCCCGCGCAGGATTTCCCAGTCGTGGAGGGCCAGCGGGTCTTCGCGCTCCAGCGTGGGCTGCGAATAGACCGCCACGTTGCGCACTGCCATCGGCAGCAGGAACAGGCCGTAGTGGTCGCGCTCCAGAGGCCCGGTCGGCGGCAGGATGTAGTGCGCGCGGCGGCTGGTGGCATTGCGATACATGTCGACCGAGACCATCAGCTCGAGGCTCGCCAGCGCCTTGTCGAGCCGGGGTCCATTGGGCGTCGAAAGCACGGGATTGCCGGCGATCACGAACAGCGCCTTGATCTGGCCCGGCCCCTCGGTTTCGATCTCCTCGGCAAGCGCGGCGGCGGGAAACTCGCCGAGCACGGACTTGTGCTGCGAAACGCGCGAGGTGAACTTGCCGAGCGACCCGCGCGGCAGCATCGAGAGCGTATCGAGCGCGGGTATGGGAAACACCGTCCCGCCCTCGCGGTCGAGCTGCCCCGCCGAAATGTTGATCAGCGCGATCAGCCATGCGTTGAGCGTGCCGTGCTGCTGCGTCGCGATACCAAGTCGGCCATAGAGCGCCGCAGGCCCGGATGTCAGCCGGTCAGCCAGCCATGCGACATCTTCGGCGGACACGCCCGAAGCCGCACAGCAGGCCGCATCGTCGAACCGCGCAAGCAACGCCGCCACATCATCGAGCCCTGTCACAAACTCCTGCACCGGCTGATGCGGCCTGCGCGCCATGACCGCCTTGAGCAGCGCCACCAGCAGGAACACGTCGCTCGCCGGCTTCACGAACAGATGCCTGTCGGCGATCTTGGCCGTTTCCGTCCGGCGCGGATCGATCACCACCAGATGGCCCCCGCGCGCTTTCAAGGCGCGCACTCGATTGCGGAAATCGGGCACGGTCCACACCGACCCGTTGGAGGCCATCGGATTGCCGCCGATGATGATGAGCGTTTCCGTGCGGTCGATATCCGGAATGCCGAACATGCTGGCATGGCCATAAAGCAGCAGGTTCGCCACCTGATGCGGCATCTGGTCCACCGTGCTCGCGGAAAACTGGTTCTTCGTTCCCAGCGCCTTGGTCAGGTGATGCGCGTTCAGCGCATTGCCGTATGAATGCGCATTGGGATTGCCGACATAAGTCGCGGTGCTTGCCGGATCGCGGGCGAGGATGGCGCGGGTCTTCTCGCCGATCTCGGCAAAGGCCTGCTCCCAGCTGATCTCGTGCCACGCCTCGCCCACGCGCTTGATCGGGCGGCGCAGGCGGTCGGGATCGTTCTGCAGGTCTTCCAGCGCGGTCGCCTTGGGGCAGATGTGCCCGCGCGAAAGCGGGTTGTCGGGATCGCCCTTGATCGAGAGTATTTGCCGCCCCTCCACTTCCACCAGCACGCCGCAATTGGCCTCGCAGATGTGGCAGGTGCGGTGATGGATCGTGGCCATCGCGGTCTCTCCGGCTGATTTAGTTGTGCAGTTAAAGGTGTCACCATGCCTCGACCATGGCAAGCGGGAAGAGGCGAAACACTTTGGGCCTGCAATTCGGTTACAATTTTGTCTCGCACTTGCAGCATTGTGCTTGGCAAAGGCTTTGCGCTGTGCAAGCTTCCCTCTCACGGGATGATCGCATGAAAGCAGCCTCGCCCTCATCGTATGATGAGATGTTCACCGCCGATGGTGCGGTGCGCCCCGCCTATCGCGGGTACAGCGAGTGGTATCAGGAACAGCCGGCAGACCTGCTCCGCCGCAAGGGGACGGAGGCGGAAGCCTTCTTCCGCCGCACCGGCATCACCTTCAATGTCTATGGCAACGAGGACGCCGAAGAGCGGCTGATCCCGTTCGACATGGTGCCGCGCATAATCACCGCGCATCAGTGGCGGCGGCTCTCGCGCGGGATCGAGCAGCGGGTGCGCGCGCTCAATGCGTTCCTCCATGATCTTTACCATCGGCAGGAAATCGTCCGCTCGGGCCGACTGCCCGCGCGCCTGCTGGAAAAGAACCCCGCGTTCCTTCCGCAGATGGTCGGCTTCACGCCGCCGGGCGGGGTCTATACCCATATCGTCGGCATCGATCTCGTCCGCACCGGCGAGGACGAGTTCATGGTGCTGGAAGACAACGCGCGCACGCCCAGCGGCGTCTCCTACATGCTGGAGAACCGCGAGACGATGATGGCGATGTTCCCGGAACTGTTCACGCGCGTCCGCGTGCGCGAGGTTTCGGACTATCCCCGCCGCCTTGCCCGCAGCCTCGCCGCCTGCCTGCCGCCCGCCGCAAAAGGCCACCAGCCGGTCGTCGCGGTGCTCACGCCGGGCATCTACAATTCCGCCTATTTCGAGCATGCCTTCCTCGCCGACCAGATGGGGGCGGAGCTCGTCGAAGGCAGCGATCTGCGCGTCGAGAACGGCCGCATCGCCATGCGCACCACGCGCGGATACCAGCCGATCGACGTGCTCTATCGCCGGGTGGACGACGACTACCTCGATCCCCTGACCTTCAAGCCCGAAAGCCAGCTCGGCGTCTCGGGCATCATGGATGTCTACCGCGCCGGCGGGATCACCATCGCCAATGCGCCGGGCACCGGCATCGCCGATGACAAGGCGATCTATTCGTTCATGCCCGAAATCGTGGAATTCTACACCGGCGAAAAGCCCATCCTGCAGAACGTGCCGACCTGGCGCTGCTCCGAGCCGGACGCGCTGAAATACGTGCTCGAACACCTTTCGGAACTGGTCGTGAAGGAAGTCCACGGCTCGGGCGGCTATGGCATGCTGATCGGGCCGACTTCGTCGAAGAAGGAAATCGCCGCTTTCGCCGCCAAGCTCGCTGCGCGTCCGCACAACTATATCGCGCAGCCGACGCTTTCGCTGTCCACCGTGCCGATCCTCAGCCGCGCCGGGCTAACCCCGCGCCACGTGGACCTCAGGCCCTTCGTGCTCGTCTCGCCCGCCGGGATCGATATCACCCCCGGCGGCCTCACCCGCGTCGCGCTCAAGAAGGGTTCGCTGGTGGTGAACTCGTCGCAGGGCGGGGGCACCAAGGACAGCTGGGTGCTGGATGACTGACACCGCGGCTCCCCTCCACCCCGTTCGCCCCGAGCGAAGTCGAGGGGCCGGTTCGAGCGTAGCCGAGAACGTCCAAGCGCATGGCCTCGGCTTAACTCGTGGCGAACAGGGCGAATTGGCTGGGGCCATCCCATGCTAGGACGCAGCGCAAACGGCATCTTCTGGCTGTTCCGCAATCTTGAGCGGGCGGAAAACACCGCGCGTCTGATCGAGGCGGGCTTCCGCATGGCGCTCACCCGCGATGCGCGCGATGCCAGCGACGAGTGGCGCTCGGTCATCGTCACCCTCGGCCTGCGCGGGCTCTATGAAGCCAAGTTCGGCACCGACTATGCCGGCCCCAACGTGATCAACTTCATCCTGCGCGACAAGGACAACCCCGGCAACGTCCTCACCATGTGCGAGCTCGCGCGCACCAACGCGCGCATGGTCCGCGCCGGGATCACGCGCGAGGTGTGGGAATCAGTCAACGACAGCTGGCTCAAGATGCGCGAGCTGCTCGCCCGCCCGGTCACTGAGACGCGCCTCGGCGATGTGCTCGATACCATCCGCCGCCAGTCGACGCAGGTGCGCGGCGCGATGGAAGGCACCATGCTGCGCAACGAGATATACAATTTCGCGCGCATCGGCAGCTTCATCGAGCGGGCGGACAACACCGCGCGCATCCTCGATGTGAAGTACTACGTCCTGCTGCCCTCGATTTCCTACGTCGGCTCCAGCCTCGACAACGTGCAATGGGAAAACGTGCTGCGCTCGCTGGCCGGCGAACGCGCCTATCGCTGGCTCAACGCAGGCCGCATGGAAGCGCGCGGAATCGCGGAGTTCCTCATCCTCGACAGCCGCTTCCCGCGCAGCCTCGCCTTCTGCTACGGCAAGCTGCGCTCGAACCTTGCCCATCTCGCCCGCGAATACGGCGGGGAAAGCGAAGCGCACGCGATCCTGCGCGAGGCAGATTGCGACCTGCACCAGACGACGATCGACGCGATTTTCGAGCAGGGCCTGCACGAATACATCGCGCAGTTCATCAGCCGGAACACGCGGCTCGCCAACCAGATCCAGTACGACTATCGTTTTATCGATTAGGGGAATCGGGCGCTTGCGGCTCTGGGTCGATCATACCACGCACTACACGTTCTCTGCCCCTGCAGCGCGCGGGCTGCAGCGCCTGCGCCTGACGCCCAAGACGAGCGCGGGGCAGTCGATCGTCTCTTGGACCATCGGCCTCGAAGGCGCGCGCAAGGAAGTCGAGTACGACGACGAGAACGCCAACCACGTCACCCTGATCGCCTTCGAGCCGGGCGTCACCGAAGTCACCATCCGCTGCGAGGGCGTGGTCGATACCAACGACAATTCGGGCATCGTCGGCCATCACGCCGGGTACCTCCCGCTCTGGCACTTCCGGCAGCCGACCGAACTCACCACCACCGGCCCGCGCCTGCGCGCGCTGCTCTCCGGCCTCGCGGGCAAGCAGGATACGCTGGAGAAGCTCCACGCTCTCTCCACCCTCATTCGCGGGGCGGTCGAATACGCCTCGGGCCACACCGATACCGCGAGCAATGCCGAAGCCGTGCTCGCGGCCGGGCACGGCGTATGCCAGGATCATGCCCACGTGTTCATCGCCGCTGCCCGCGCGCTCGGCGTTCCGGCGCGCTATGTCAGCGGCTACCTGATGATGAACGACCGCGTCGAGCAGGACGCCGGCCACGCCTGGGCGGAGGCCATGGTCGAAGGGCTCGGCTGGGTCGGGTTCGACGTCTCCAACGGCATTTCCCCCGATCCGCACTATGTCCGCGTTGCCACAGGTCGGGATTATCGAGATGCGGCACCGATTACCGGTATCCGATACGGCTCTCACGACGAAACACTGCATGTGAAGCTTGCGGTTGCGCAGCAGCGTGTGGAACAGTGAGCGGCCAGGCGAAAGCGTACGGAGAGGCTGGAGCGATGACGTATTGCGTGGGGATGGTGCTCGACAAGGGCCTGGTGCTGATGAGCGACACCCGCACGAATTCGGGCGTCGACAACATCTCCACCTTTCGCAAGATGTTCACCTGGTCGGTGCCGGGCGAGCGGATCATCACGATCATGACCGCCGGCAATCTCGCCACCACGCAATCGGTGATCAGCCAGCTCGAGGAGCGCACCAAAGCCCCCGGCGAGCGGCGACCGTCGATCCTCGATGCCCCCACCATGTTCCAGATCGCGACGATCGTCGGCCATCTGCTGCGCGACGTGATCGAGGGGCGGCAGGATTCCGGGCTGCAAGGCGCCGGCGGGCAGGACGGCCCGCGCTTCACCGCCTCGCTGATTGTCGCAGGCCAGATCAAGGACATGGAGCCGCGCCTTTTCCTGATCTACCCTGAAGGCAATTTCATCGAAGCCTCGTTCGATACGCCCTTCTTCCAGATCGGTGAGACCAAGTACGGCCGCCCGATCCTCGTTCGCGGCTACGACAAGGGCATGAGCTTCGAGGATGCGGTCAAGCTCCTCATGGTCTCGTTCGACTCGACACTCGCGGCCAATCTCTCGGTCGGCCTGCCGTTCGACCTGATGGTGATCGAGCGCGACAATTTCGAGCCGCTGCACCAGAAGCGCATCACCGCGGAGGATCCCTTCTTCAAGCTGATCTCCTCAAGCTGGGGCGAGGCGCTGCGCTCGGCGTTCCATTCGCTGCCGCACTACAGCTTCGACGAAACGGTGACGTGAGCTCCGCCCAGTATCGTTAACGCGGCTCTCGCTAAGGGAAATTCCTTAAATCTATTGGTTCCTGCTGCGGGCTTGGCCCAAGGAGCGCTACTTAGCGCCATTGCGGGGCTATCGCGTCCATTCCGGAGGGTAATTCCCTTTGGAATTCACAGAACTAGCAGCCTGCAGGCACTGTTGTGGGTTCAGAACGAAGCTAACCTCGTTGGCGCGAGGGGCGGGGATCATGGTTTGGTTAACCCATGATCGAACGCGTCACCCTCCATGTCCTCGATAGCGACTCAGCCCGCCGGGCCCAGCTCGCTCGTCTCGCATTTGCCGCAGGGCATCATGCGGAAATCTACGCCCACGCGGATGAGCTTTTGAGTCATGCGCCGACGGGTGGCCTGGTCCTGGCGCAGGATGAGCCGGTGGGGGAGGGGATATCCAGCCTCGTCGCCGCCATGATGCGCGCCGGGCAGTGGCTGCCGATCATCGCGATTGCGGAGGCACCGACGATCGACGCGGTGGTCTCGGCGATCAAGGCCGGCGCGCTGGACTACCTCACGGTGCCCGAACAGATCGCCTCGCTCAACGCAGCCGTGGCCCGCAGCGCGCGTGAGGCCGATGCCCAGCGCCAGCAGCGCGCCCGCGCCGCGGAAGCGCGCCAGCGCATCAGCCGCCTCTCGATGCGCGAACGCGAAGTGCTTGATCGGCTGGCCGAAGGCTGCAGCAACAAGGCCATCGCCCGCGAACTCGAGATCAGCCCGCGCACGGTCGAAATCCACCGCATGAAGATGATGGGCAAACTCGGCGCGCGCCATGCCGCCGAAGCGGTGCGCCTGCGGATCGAAGCCAGCGGGCTGGGGGACCTGGCGGCCTGAGAACAGGCTTCGGGCCGCTCGGGCGTCATGGCTCCGGGCGCAGAATGCCTGCGAGGTCCGCGAACCGCTCCAGCTCCAGCACTCCGTCATAAACAGCGGCGTCGACGGGTTCGGCGCCGCGCAGGAACAGCGCTTTGCGCGCCTCGGCCAGCGCAGGTTCCGCCATCGCGGCAAGCAGCGCCTCCCGCAGCAGCACGGCAATTGCATCCGGTGTCGCCAGCGCGGTCACGAAGGGCAGGGCGGGGACCTTGCGCGAGACCGCGATAACTTTGAGCGACTCCGGCAGGCCGGGATAGCTGGCGTCAGCCGCCGCAAACGTCAACGCGTCGATGGCCGCGAGGTCTGCCTCCCCTGCAGCAACCGCGCGCATGCTGCCAATGTGGCTGCCGGTGCGGACCATGCCGGTGAAGAAAGGGCCGGGCGCGCATTGCTCGGCAATGGTATGGCGCAGCAGGTTGGTGCCGGTGTTGGAGGCGGGCTCATTGATCGCCGCTACCGCGCCGCGAAAGGCCTCCAGCCTCTCCCGCACATCTCCCGCACGCGCCACGATCACGCTGCAATGCCGCGCCCCCTCGCAATGCGGCGCTCCGTAGCGCGGCACCGCGAGCACGCGCAGGTGATCCTTGTGGAACCGCGCGAAGGGATAGCCGCAGGCCTGTCCGAACAGCAGCTGCGGATCGGGCCACAGTTCGTGCGGCGCCCGGTCCCGCTCAAGTCCTGACGGAACATCGGGCACACCCGCCGCCCCAAGCCGCGCTGCGATCCAGTCCCACAGCGCATCGTTGGCTTCGCGCTGGGCCGGATGATCGTACATGCCCAGCGAGGCCAGCCAGTTGTTCATCTCCGCTATTTGGCCCGGTATTCGGGATGAATCAGCGCATCGTGCGGGCGCAGCGCGAAGCGGCGAAACAGGTCGAAATAGGAAGCATAGACCGGCCCCGCCGGCACTTTGCCGCGCCGCTCCGCATGGAAGCGCGGCAGGCGATACCACGCAAGATCAGGCTTCGCGTGGTGCGCGGCATGGAGGTTGTTGTTGAGATAGAGAAGCGCGAAAATCCCGCCGCGCTCGACCGTCGCGGCGCGGCGCGCCGGATCGGGATCGGAGCGGTGCTCGGCATGGCTGCGCAGCAGCGAAAGCGACGTGCCCGGATAAACGAAGCACAATAGGTAGCTGAAGAGATCAAGTCCGCACCAGTTCAGCCACAGCACGATCGCCGCGACGCCTGCCAGATGGGGCATCCAATCGCGCAGGAATTGCACCGGTTCCTTGGGCAGCCGCGCCAGCTCCTCCACCAGCGTCCGCGCGACCACGATCACCGGGCCGAGCACGAGCCGCCCGAGCAGCGTCTGCTGCACGCGCTCGCTCCACCACAGCACGGTGCCTTCGCTCGCGACGTACTTCGATTCCGGATCGTCGAAGGGATCGGTCGTCTTGCGCGTCGAATGGTGCGCGACATGGCTGCGGAAGTAGACTTCATAGGGCAGCCAGAGATTGATCGGCGGCCAGCCGACCAGCGTATTGACCAGCGGGCTGCGCGTCGGGTGGCCGTGGATCGTCTCGTGCTGCAGCGAATTGTGCCAGGCGCTGATCCAGCCGCCCGCCAGAAACAGCACCGCGCCCGGAATGACGGCATGCCAGTATGTCAGCGCCAGCCACCCACCATAGATCGCGGTTGCCAGCAGCACGGTCGGCCATTCGACCCATCCCTGCGGACGACGCGGCGAATTGCGCATGCGCATCAGGCGGTGCCTCCACGGCCCGAGTCAAACGACAAACAGATAGCAGCATCCGCCATCGCGAATGCGAACGCACAACGAATCATGGCAGTCCCACCTAGCCCTGCACGCTACTCAACAAATCCGCTTGAGAAGGGCAAGTGAGGATATGTTAATTGGGTGTGCAGTGCAGCTATATGCGGCATTCTGCGGGCCTGCGCATCATTGGCAGAACGGCCGCCCGCCCCCTACCTCGAGATGGAAATGATCGCGGTGCGCGGCGTTGTACTGAGGGCTCAGCACCGTGCCGAAACGCTTGCAGGCGCTGTCGCGGATCGTCGCCAGAAACGCGCGAATCTGCGGGCTTTCGCTGTCCCAATCGCGCAGCACGGTGATGCGCCGTCCGTCCGCCAGCACGAACCCGCTGACATCGACCGCATTGGCGCTGGCATGCGCGGAAAGGCGGCTGGTGCCCGCCACGTTGCGGCAGGAATAGCTCCCCAAGGTCTCGATCCGCACCAAAGGGCTACCGAGGATGGCCTTGGCTGCGCGGTCCACGCCGAAGCGCGCCCAGCCGGACAGGGTGCTCGCCAGCGGGCAGGTGACGGGTCCAAGGTTAGCGATCTGCAGCGTGCCATTGTCGCTGCGCAGCGAGGTCAGCCGCACCGCACCCAAAGCCGTGCATCCGGCCCCGTAATACTGATCCGGCAGCGGCGTGAACGTCGCGTATTTCTGGCTCAGATTGGCAAGGCACAGGCGGTTTTCCGGCGCGACCGGCGGGTTCCAAGTGGTCGCCGTGCGGACGGGGCGCGGCGCGGGCTCCGATGTCCCGACGCAGCCGGACAGCAGCACCGGCAGGGTGAGCGCGAGTGTCAGGGCAAGCGAGCGGACCACGCTGCCACTGTGCCGCGCCGATGGTTAATTTGCGATTAGGATCAAGCTTAAGGGAGACCCCGGTGCGATGATCGGTTGACACATCCCCCCCGGCCACTATGCACGGCGCCGGGCCACGCGGTCCCAACGCCGCGCGTGCTCTCTGCAAGGAGAGACTACATGACTGCTTCGCTTCCCGCGCGCAAACCCGCGCGGCCTCACTTCTCGTCCGGCCCCTGCGCCAAGCCGCCCGGATACGATCCCGCAAAACTCGCCACCGAAGTGCTCGGGCGTTCGCATCGCTCGAAGATCGGCAAGACGCGCCTCCAGCTCTGCATCGATCTGATGCGCGAGGTGCTGCAGCTGCCCGATACGCACCGCATCGGCGTCGTCCCGGGCTCGGACACCGGCGCCTTCGAAATGGCGATGTGGACGATGCTGGGCGCCCGCGGCGTGACCACGCTGGCGTGGGAAAGCTTCGGTGAGGGCTGGGTGACGGACGCCGCCAAGCAGCTCAAGCTCGATCCCACCGTGATCCGCGCCGATTACGGCCAGCTGCCCGACCTCTCCGCCATCGACTTTTCGACCGACGTGCTGTTCACCTGGAACGGGACCACCTCGGGCGTGCGCGTGCCGAACGGCGACTGGATCCCCGACGACCGCGAAGGCCTGACTTTCGCCGACGCCACCAGCGCGGTCTTCGCCTACGACATTCCGTGGGACAAGATCGACGTTGCCACCTTCTCCTGGCAGAAGGTGCTGGGCGGTGAAGGCGGCCACGGCGTCCTCATCCTCGGCCCCCGCGCCGTCGAGCGCCTTGAAAACTACACCCCGGCCTGGCCGCTGCCGAAGGTGTTCCGCCTCGTCTCCAAGGGCAAGCTCGCCGAGGGCGTGTTCAAGGGCGAGACGATCAACACCCCCTCGATGCTCGCGGTGGAAGACGCGATCTTCGCGCTCGAATGGGCCAAGTCCGTCGGAGGTCTCGAGGGGCTGAAGGCCCGCTGCGCCGCCAATGCCGCCGCGCTCGACAAGCTGGTGCAGGAGCGCGATTGGCTAGGCCACCTCGCGGCTGATCCTGCCTCGCGCTCGATGACCTCGGTGTGCCTCACCGTCGAAGGCGCTGACGAGGCGCTCATCAAGGCCTTCGCCGGCCTCCTCGAAAAGGCAGGCGCAGCCTACGACATCGCCGGATACCGCGACGCGCCTCCGGGCCTGCGCATCTGGTGCGGCGCCACGGTCGATGCGGCCGATATCGCAGCGCTCGGCCCCTGGCTCGATTGGGCCTGGGCCGAAGTCAAGGCCACCGCCTCCGCCTGATCTCCCGGCTCCCCCCGCTGCGGCGGGGGGCATGGCCGCCTGCACCCCGATTCCCAAGGACATTCTCCATGACCAAGCCACGCGTACTCATTTCCGACAAGATGGACCCCAACGCCGCCCGCATTTTCGAAGAAAAGGGCTGCCAGGTCGATGTCATCACCGGCGAAACCCCCGAACAGCTGATCGCCCGCATCGGCGAGTATGATGGCCTCGCCATCCGCTCCTCGACCAAGGTGACCAAGGCGATCCTCGATGCCGCCCCCCGCCTCAAGGTCATCGGCCGCGCCGGCATCGGTGTCGACAACGTCGATATCCCCTATGCCTCCACCAAGGGCGTAGTGGTGATGAACACCCCGTTCGGCAACTCGATCACCACCGCCGAACACGCCATCGCCCTGATGTTCGCGCTCGCCCGCCAGATCCCCGAAGCCAATGCGCAGACGCAGCAAGGCCTCTGGCCGAAGAACGGCTTCATGGGCGTCGAACTCACCGGCAAGACCTTGGGCCTCATCGGCGCGGGCAACATCGGCTCGATCGTCGCCAGCCGTGCCCTCGGCCTCAAGATGAAGGTCGTCGCCTACGACCCCTTCCTCACCCCCGAACGCGCGATCGAGATGGGCGTCGAGAAGGCGGACCTCGAGACGCTCCTCGCCAAGGCGGATTTCATCACGCTGCACACGCCCCTCACCAGCGAGACGAAGAACATCCTCAGCCGCGAAAACCTCGGCAAGACCAGGAAGGGCGTGCGCATCATCAACTGCGCGCGCGGCGGCCTGGTCGATGAAGCCGCGCTCAAGGATCTGATGGATGCCGGCCACATCGCCGGCGCCGCACTCGACGTGTTCGAGACCGAGCCCGCCAAGGAATCGCCGCTGTTCGGCACGCCCAACTTCATCTGCACCCCGCACCTCGGCGCCAGCACGACCGAAGCGCAGGTCAACGTCGCGCTGCAAGTCGCCGAGCAGATGGGCGAATTCCTCACCACCGGCGGCGTCACCAACGCGCTCAACATGCCCTCGCTCTCGGCCGAGGAAGCGCCCAAGCTCAAGCCCTACATGGCGCTCGCCGAGCGTCTGGGCTCGCTGGTCGGCCAGCTCGCGCACGACAACTTGACCAAGATCGCCATCGAGGTCGAAGGCGCCGCCGCGCAGCTCAACCAGAAGCCGATCACCGGTGCGGTGCTGGCGGGCCTGATGAAGCAATATTCGCAGACCGTGAACATGGTCAACGCGCCGTTCCTCGCCAAGGAGCGCGGGCTGGACGTGCGCGAAGTCCGGCACGACCGCGAAGGCATCTACCACACCCTCGTGCGCGTCACCGTCGGCACCGCGCAGGGCGACCGCTCGGTCGCGGGCACGCTGTTCGGCAACGGTGAGCCGCGTCTCGTCGAGATCTTCGGCATCGGCATCGAGGCCGACCTTGCGGGCGACATGCTCTACATCGTCAACACTGACGCGCCGGGCTTCATCGGCTCGATCGGGACGCTGCTCGGCAAGTCGAGCATCAACATCGGCACCTTTCACCTCGGCCGCCGCGAGGCCGGTGGCGAGGCCGTGCTGCTGCTCTCGGTCGACAGCCCGGTCAGCGAGGCGGTGCTCGCCGAAGCCCGCACCGTTCCCGGCGTACGCACTGTCCGCGCACTGAAGTTCAGCTGATCGGATAGGGCGGTGGCCTTCGCGCTCCCGCCCGTTTCCCCCTCAATTGCGGGGGATCTGCCAGTTGAGCGTGAAGGTCAGCGATTTGCCGCGAATGTCCTCGCCGCGCTTGTCCTGCGGCGCCAGATCGAACGTCGAGGCGATCTGGTACGAGGCCAGCCGGAACTCGTTGACGCTTCCGGCGTCGGCAGGGCCTGACGTGGTAATCTCGCCTGGATCGCGGCACAGCAGCTTGCGCGTTGGCTGCACCAGACACGTCAGCTTCACTTTCGCCTTAACTTCCCCTCGCAAGGCGCGCGTCGGATAGTGCGCGGTCATCAGCGCGCCGTTGATCGGAGTCGCAAACGTGAAGTCCGCGCTCGTCAGCGCCGGACCGGGCACATAGGCAGGCATCGCATCCTGCGGGGACACCACCACACGGAACAGGCGCACTTCGAAATGCGGCTTGCGGTCGGTTGGCGGCTTCAGGCGCAGCGTGGTCACGCGCGTTTGCGCAAGGGCCAGCAGCGCAGACGGCGCTCCGGCCAGCGCGCGGTCTGCCATCTCGGCCAGCGTCCGCCAATCGACCTGCCGTTTGCGCGGATCGAGCAAGGCGGCATCGACGCAGCGTCCCGGCGCACCGAACGGCTGGAAGACGATGCAGGCCAGCCGGAACTCGACTGGCCCCCTCGGCGGCTCACGCAGCGCATCCCACGTGGCGGCCTTCACCGAATCGCTCAGCGGCACCAGCACGTCCTTGTCCGTCACCGGCTTCGCGATCACCGGCACCGCATCGAACTTCGCGAAGGACGCACCGGCGGCCAGAACAAGCAGAGTGGGCGTAAGCATACAGGTGCGATCCTATCGGCGCGGGCGCTCCAGCGTCTCTGGCGGATCGGCAGCGGCGGGGCAAGCCACGCGCTGCACGGCGTTTGACGCGCGGCGCAAAGCCCCATAGCCTTCACCCCGAGGGACCATTTCTTCGGGGGCTTTTCCCATGCGCAAACTGCTTCTGGCTGCGGCCATGTTCGGACTTTCGGCGACGCCCGCGTTCGCCAACGACAACGCGATGATCCAGGCGGCGGACGATGCGCTCGCCGCCGCGTTCAACAAGGGCGATACCGCTGCCGTCGGCGCGATGTACGCCGCCGACGCCACGATGCTCCCCAGCGACAACAAGCTCTATAAAGGCGCGGCCATCACCGCATGGTGGGCCGGCGCCGCGACTGCCATCACCAACCTCAAGCTCACCGTCCTCGAGACCGAGCGGCTTTCCCCCACTTACATCCGCGAAATCTCCCGCGTGGAGTACGACACCAAGGGCGACAAGCCGGTCCACGCCAATGTCACCGCCGTCGTCGTCTACAAGCTGGTCGATGGCAAGTGGATGCTCTGGACCGACATTTTCCATTGAACTGCATAAGCCCCCTCCTCCGCTCATCCTGAGCTTGTCGAAGGGCAGAGGTGGGGGTCGGGAGTGGTGCCCCCAACAAGCGCAAGACAAGGGACTCAGCAGGTAAATGCCCGAAACCAACACCTACGACGCCGTCATCATCGGCGCCGGCGTCATCGGTTGCGCCATCGCGCTCGATCTCGCCCGGCGCGGCTTCAAGACCCTGAATGTCGATCGCGGTCCCGCGCCGGGCCACGGCTCCACCTCGTGGTCCGCCGCGATCATCCGGCCCTATTACTCGACCATCGACGGCACCGCGCTCGCCTATGAAGCGCACTTCGCCTGGCGGAACTGGCTGGACTACCTCGGCTACCGCCCCGAATCCGCGCTGCACTACCACGAGATCGGCTGCCTCGTCCTCGAAGCGGCGGACAACCGCCAGCTCACCGGCACCCGCGCCGTGCTGCGCGAAGTCGGCGTCCCCTTCACTGACGTCGCCGCCAGCGAACTTGCCGAATGGCTCCCCGGCGCGGACCTGCGCCAGTTCAGCCCTGCCCGCCGCATCGACGATCCGCAATTCGGCGAAACCGCAGGCGAGGTCATCACCGGCGCAATATTCTGTCCCACCGGCGGCTATATCAGCGATCCCCAGCTCGCGACTGCCCAGCTTGCCCATGCGGTGGAGCAAGCCGGCGGCCATTTCCGCTTCCATGACACGGTTCTCGCCATCCACCAGTCCGCCGGCAAGATCACCGGCCTGACCACCGACAAGAGCGGCCTGATTCACGCGCCCGTGGTCATCAACGCCGCCGGGCCAGCCTCGCGCTGGGTGAATGGCCTGATCCCCGAAGCGCACCGGCCGGAGCATATCAGCACCCGCCCGCTGCGGCAGGAAGTCGCCACCATCCCGATGCCGCAGACCCCGCAAGGGCCCAGCCTGCGCTTCGTCATGACCGACGCGGACGCCGGCATCTACATGCGCCCCGAGCAATCCGGCACCCTGCTGATCGGCTCGCTCGAACCGGCCTGCGACGTCCTCGAGTACCTGGACAGCGAGGACTACGAGACCAGCCTCACCGACCAATGGACCAACCAGGTCTGGCGCGCTGCCCTGCGCTTTCCCGAGCTCGGCATCCCCAACACCGCCCAAGGCTTCGCCGCGCTCTACGATGTCAGCGAGGACTGGATTCCCATCTACGACCGCAGCGACGTGGACGGCTATTTCACCGCCGTCGGCACCAGCGGCAACCAGTTCAAAAACGCGCCCTTGGTGGGCCAGTTGATGGGCCACCTGATCGAAAGCGTGCTGAACGGCGCGGACCATGACGGGGCGCCGCTGCAGTTCCGCTTGCCGGTGTCGGGGCGTGACGTGGGTTTGGCGGCGTTCTCGCGGCGGCGGCCGATCAACCGGGCGAGCAGTTTTTCCGTGCTGGGGTGATACCCCGATCCTCCCCATTTTTGCGGCACGCACAAATGGGGAGGGGGACCGCCGCCGCAGGCGGTGGTGGTGGGGTCATGGCGATGCGCCCGCAAAGAATTCGCCCCCGATCAGTCTATCGTCGAAGCCCCGTCCACCACCAGACTGCTGCCGACGGCAAATGACGAGCGATCCGAAAGCAACCACATCACGGCCTCGGCCACCTCGCCGGGCTGGCCCAGGCGGCCGATCGGATGATTGGCGACCGCCGCATCGTGGACGCCGGGCGTCTTGAACATCTCTGCCGTCAGGTCGGTATAGATGAAGGCCGGGCAGACAGCGTTGATCCGGATGCCCTGACCCGCATATTCGAGCGCGGCGGTCTTCGTCAGGCCGACCACGGCGTGCTTGCTGGCGACATAGGCGCTCTGCCCCGCCCATCCGATGATCGCGGCAGCAGACGCAATATTGACGATGGCCCCGCGCCCTTGCGACTTCATCACCTTGAGCTCGGCCTGCATGCAATGCAGCACGCCCATCACATTGACATCCAGCACGCGGCTGAAGACATCTGCCGGATAGTCCAGCACTTCGGCTGACGCGCCCACGATCCCGGCATTGTTGACCGCTCCATCAAGGCCTTGATGCAACTGCGCCGCCTGCTCGATCGCGGCATGGACATCGGTCGCAGCCGTGACGTCACCGGTGTGGCAGCTCACGCGCAGCCCGTGTTTCAGCAAAGGCGCGGCCACCGCTTCGATTGCTGCTGCGTTGAGGTCGAACAAGGCAAGGTTGGCGCCGGCTGCACCCAGTGCCTCGGCGACCGCGCGGCCGATGCCGGCCCCGGCACCGCTGACAAACACGGTTCGGCCCGTCAGGCCGCGATCATTCTCCGGTGCAACATTTGTCATGGTGATCCTCTCCAGTTTGGCCGCCAGTGGCCGGGTGCACCTGGAAGACTCCTGCATTCTGCTCGTTCTGGCGGCCTGTTCTCGCAGGATGAGCGGAACCGGGCGGATTATCTATGACACCATCCGCCAGTTTCTTGCCGCCCAACGCCACGGGATCCTGCCGCCGTCCACGCACCCATAGGCCCAGAATAAATAACAGACGCGTCTGTTATTTATAAACCGCTGTCCTACAGCCACCGCCCTGCGGCATAATCCCCTCCTATGTCTCGCGAATCCAAAGCAGTTCCGCCATTTTTCGCGCCTCGCCGGGGCGCCGGGAGCCTTTCCGCCGGGGCTGACAATTTACCCCATGGACTGTGTCAACCCTGTCAACCTCCCGCCCTCCGCGCCCCTCCGCAGGCCGCTGCCACCCGGCACACCCACCCCGCGCAATTGGGGTTCGATTCTCGCGCGCCATGGTCTAGGGCGCGGCTGACATGAGCGAACCGAACTCCGATCTGCTGCCCGAGGGCCTCGAAGACCGCCTGCCGCGCGAAGCCGCCGCGACGACGCGGGTGATGCGCGCGATCCAGGATGTGATGCACGGCCACGGCTACGACCGCGTCCTGCCGCCGATGATCGAGTTCGAGCGCAGCCTTGCCGCGCGGATGGACGGGATCAACCCCCCTGATTCTCGGCGCCGGATGTTCCGCTTCGTCGATCCGGCGTCCTTGCGGATGATGGGCCTGCGCAGCGACCACACGCCGCAGATCGGCCGCATCGCCGGTACCCGGCTGGCGGCGGCGGCGCGGCCCCTTCGGCTCTGCTATGCGGGGCAGGTCCTCACCATCAAGGGCGATGCGCTCGATCCGGCGCGCGAGCGGCTGCAGTGCGGCGCGGAGCTGATCGGCACGGACAATGTGGTGGCGGCCTGCGAAGTCGTCGCGGTTGCCATCGAGGCGCTGCAGGCGGCGGGCGCGCAAGGCGTCAGTGTCGATTTCACGCTGCCCGATCTCGTCGATACGCTGGCCGAAAAGGCCTTCCCGCTCGAGCCGCAGCAGATCGAGGCGGTGCGGCGCGAGCTCGATACCAAGGATGCCGGCGGCCTCGTCGATGCGGGCGGAGAGGCCTATGTGCCGCTGCTCTACGCCACCGGCGATTTCGAGACGGCGATCGAAAAGCTGGCGGCGATCGATGCTGGCGGTGTCCTTGCGGGCCGCATCGCCGCACTGCGCGAGATTGCCGCAGCGCTCGGCGGCGCGGCGCGGCTCACGCTCGATCCTTCGGAGCGGCACGGTTTCGAATACCAGTCATGGCTGGGTTTCACGCTTTACGCCGATGGCGTGCGCGGCACACTGGGGCGCGGCGGCACCTATCGGATCGCGGGCTCCGGAAAGGGCGAAGTCGCGACCGGTTTCTCGCTCTATCCCGATGGCCTGATCGCCCAGGTTGCCGATGCCGAACGCGGCGCGGACAGCGTGTTCCTCCCCCTCGGCCATGACCGCGACGTGGCCGCACGCCTGCGCAGCATCGGCTGGCGCACGGTGGCTGCGCTGAGCGAGGCTGATAGCGCGGAGGCCCTCGGCTGCACCCACCTGCTGGCGGGCAGCGAGCCGAAGAAGCTCTAGAGCTTGACGACCTCGCCGTCTTCCTTGGTGAAGCTTTCGGGCCGGTTGCCAAGCAGATCGAGTACCAGTTCCGATGGACGGCACAGCTTCGTGCCCTTGGGGGTTATGACGATGGGCCGGTTCACCAGGATCGGGTGCTCCACCATCGCGGCGAGGATAGCCTCGTCGCTCGCGGCAGGATCGGTGAGGCCGAGTTCCTCCGCCGGGGTGCCCTTGGTGCGCATGATGTCCCGCACCGAGCCGCCCGTCGCCGCGACGATGGTCTCCAGCTGCGGCCGCGTCCACCCGGCCTTGACGTACTCGACAACTTCGGGCGCGTATCCGGCTGCCTCGATCATCGCGAGCGTGTTGCGCGATGTGCCGCACTTGGGATTGTGGTAGATCGTGATCGGGAAGCCTTCGGTCATGGCGCCAGACATGGCAGATGCGGCCCGTAGCAGGCAAGTACGATAAGCGGTTTCTCCCGCCTCGCGCCTTGCCCTTGCCGCCGCACTCCCCTAGGGCGCCAGCCGACTTTGAACTGCAACAGAAGGTGTGCCTAAGCCGTGGCCAACGTGACCGTGATCGGTGCCCAGTGGGGCGATGAAGGCAAGGGCAAGATCGTCGACTGGCTGGCCAGCCGCGCCGATGCCGTGGTGCGCTTCCAGGGCGGGCACAACGCCGGGCACACACTGGTGGTGGACGGGTCGGTCTACAAGCTCTCGCTGCTCCCCTCGGGCATTGTCACGGGCACACTGTCGATCATCGGCAATGGCGTGGTACTCGATCCGTGGGCGCTCAAGGCCGAAATCGAGAAGCTGACCGGGCAGGGCGTGACCATCCATGCCGACAACTTCGCGATCGCCGACAATTGCCCGCTGATCCTGCCGCTCCACCGCGATCTCGATGGCCTGCGCGAAGCGGCCGCGGGTTCGGGCAAGATCGGCACAACCGGACGCGGCATCGGCCCTGCCTATGAAGACAAGGTCGGCCGCCGCGCCATCCGCGTCTGCGATCTGGCGCACCTCGATGCGATGGATGCGCAGCTTGATCGGCTTTGCGCGCACCACGATGCGCTGCGGGCCGGGTTCGGCCAGCCGCCGGTGGACCGCGCCGCGCTGCTGGAAGAGCTCAAGGACATCGCGCCCTTCGTGCTGCAATATGCCCAGCCGGTGTGGAAGCGCCTGAAGAAGGTGCGCAAGGCGGGCGCGCGGATCCTGTTCGAAGGCGCCCAGGGCGTGCTGCTTGATGTCGATCACGGCACTTATCCGTTCGTCACATCGTCGAACACGGTCTCGGGCACGGCAGCCTCCGGCTCGGGCCTTGGCCCCAATTCCACCGGCTTCGTCCTCGGCATCGTCAAGGCTTACACCACCCGCGTCGGCTCGGGTCCGTTCCCGACTGAACTGGAAGACGCCGTCGGCCAGCGGCTGGGCGAACGCGGCCATGAGTTCGGCACCGTCACCGGGCGCAAGCGCCGCTGCGGCTGGTTCGATGCGGTGCTGGTGCGCCAGTCCTGCGCGATTTCGGGCGTCACCGGCATTGCCCTCACCAAGCTCGACGTGCTCGACGGGTTCGACAAGGTGAAGATCTGCACCGGCTACCGCTTGCGCGGGAAAGTACTCGATTATTTCCCCAGCCATGCCGCCGATCAGGCCGCGGTCGAGCCGATCTACGAGGAAATGGACGGCTGGCAGGGCACCACCGCCGGCGCGCGTTCATGGGCAGACCTGCCGGCGCAGGCGATCAAGTATATCCAGCGCGTGCAGGAACTGATCGAAACGCCGGTCGCACTTGTCTCGACGAGCCCGGAACGCGAGGACACGATCCTCGTGCGCGATCCCTTCGACGACTGATCCTGGCTTCGTCGACTCGGAGTTCAAGCGTTTCCGGCTGGTCTGGCCAGAATGGAAATGCGGCCATGCGCTGTCGATGAGCACTCTGCCGCAATGCGGAATGCATCCGCGTGGCGCTGAGCAAACTGTTGGATTCGCGGGGATCGAAGCTAGCTTTGCAGCGCCGCGCAACACGCGTTCATCCAGTTTGGAGCAATACGATCTTGACCTGATCCTATTTTGTTCCACTGTTGTTCGCATACGGACATTTACGGAGTGCGGTTTCGATGGGACAGGCTGCCAGGCAGTTCGACTATGGCAATGGCGACGGGCAGGCACCGCGCGTGGTGGAACTGCGCGATCGCGGCTTGGGGCGCGTGCAGGATCGCGGCACCTCGGCGCTTGCTGTCTCCATTTTCGCGGATCGCAGCTATCTGCGGGCGGAGATGGAGGAGGATGCGATCGCGGCCGGCCTGCGCATCGCGCAAACCGCGGATCTCGGCAATCTGCTCGGGGCCGATCCCGGCCCGGCGCTCGGCGATCTCGTGCTCGTCGATTGCCCGGTGATCGACGGCGCGGAGCTGGCTGCGCTGGCCCGCCTCGATCTGCGCGCGGCGAAAAGCGGCTCGCAGCTTGTCGTCTCCACCAGCATCGGCTCGCTCGACGACGTGTTTGGCTGCCTTGACCAGAGCGAGGCGCAGATCCTCGTGACGCCGAGCCGGGCGGACCGTGTCATTGCGCTGGGCCGCACGCTGGCCCGCGCCGGGAACCGCGTGCGCGAACTGTCCGAGGAAGACCGCCTCGCGCTGCTGCGCCTGACCGAGCAGGTCGGCCAGATCGCCCAGAAGCTGGAGGCGCTTTCGTCCGGCTCGGGTGCTCCGGCGGCAGGGCAGGGTTCCGCATTCCGTTTTGACGCCCAGGACGACGATGCGCGGCTTGACGACGGGACGGACCGGCTGGTGCGTGCTGCCCGCCCACCGCTTCCCGACCCGAGGCTCGTGCGCAAGATCATCCGCCAGCGCCAGCTGCGCGCGCGCTTCTTCGAAGGCGATCTCTTCGCCGATCCCGCGTGGGACATGCTGCTCGATCTGACAGCGGCGCGAGCGGAACATGTCCGCGTCTCGGTCACTTCGCTGTGCATCGCCTCGGGCGTGCCCCCGACGACTGCGCTGCGCTGGATCGGGCAGATGACCGATGCCGGCCTGCTCCAGCGCGTGGACGACGAGACCGACCGCCGCCGCGCCTTCATCACGCTGACCGAAAAGGCCGCGGATGCGATGGCGCGGTACTTCGCGGAACTCGGTACGTCGGCCGCGACGCTGCTCTGATTCCGGGAGCGCTGAGCCGGACTTCGGTCGATGCGAGCGGGCAAGGCTGAACTCGGCGCCTTCTGCCGTGACCCTTACTCCTCTCCTGCCTCGCCCAGCCGCTCGGCCTGGCTGCGCAGCGCGCGCGGGCGGAGTTTGGTTTGCAGCATTGCCAGCTCCGGCCCTCCCGCCCGCGTCTCGAGCGCGTCCTGCAAGGTGCGGTAGGTGGTCAGTACGTCCTTTCCGTCCGCCGTCAGCCAGGCACCACTGCCGCGCGCGCTGCCGGGAGATGTCTCCACCAGAGGTGCGCTCCAGCAACGGTTCATCAGATCGACCAGCTGCCACGCCCGGCGATAGCTCATGCCGAGCTTGCGTCCCGCGCCCGAGATCGATCCTTCTGCGGCAATCGCTTCGAGCAGGTCAGCCTTGCCCGGCCCCATGGCTATCGCATCACCGCACAGAATCTGCAGTTTGAGCTTCAGACGGGATCTGGAACCGGTCATGTCCCATGCTCTAGCGATGCGGCCAAGCGGGCTCAATCCCGCGAGGGCAGGTCCGCTGCGCGCTGCCATACCATCCGCAGGATCGGTGCCCCGCGCGCGGCGGGCAGGTCGTCCGGCGCGCGCCCGGCGACGCATCCGCCAAGGCGCTGATAGAAGCGGACGCCTCCCGCATTGGCCTCGAAAACCCATAGGTGGAATGCCTCGTCTGCACCCAGCGGCGCCACGGCTGCCCGCAGGAGCTGCTCGCCAATCGACCGACCCCGCAGCGCCGGCCGCACGTGGAGATTGTCGACGAGGCTGCCCCAGCGCGGGTCGTGATCGCGGAACAGGCAGACGAAGCCCGCCGCATCGCCGCTGACGGTTTCGGCCAGCAGGGCGGTCTGTGTGGGAGACGGATTCGAGAAGCGATCAGCCCACACCGCACGGCGGTCCGCCTCGACCGGGCCAGCGAGATAGGCCGGATCGAGCAGGCCCGCATAGGCATCGCGCCAGCTCTCGCAGTGGATCGCGGCAATCGTGATGGCATCCGCCGGCACCGCGGGACGGATGATGATCTGTGGCGATGGCATGCCGGTCGCGATGCCGGAGCGCTGTGGCACGATTGCGGCAGCGGCTCAGAACAGTTCGTCGAGCAGCAAGTGGAAGTCGATCCGCGCCCGGTCTCCGCTGCCTTCGCCAAGTGCCGCCAGCATGCGGGCCTGCAGGTGCGGCCCGAACTCGCCAAGGCAGTTCCACAGGATCGCGATATCCTGATAGCGATCGGCAAGGCCTGCGCGGCCCACATCGATGCAGCCGGTCACCACGCCTTCGGCGATCAGGATGTTGTCGAGCGAGAAATCGCCATGGGTCACGACCGGCGGTGCCGACGGCAGTGGCAGGGCCGCCAGCGCATCCCACACCTGGTCGGCGCTCCACCCGGCCCGCTCGGGATCGAAGTCGTCCACATCGACTAGCCCAGCATCGATGCGGGCACGCGCTGCGGAAAGGCGCTGCGTGGCACTGGCGTCGAACGGACAGTCCTGCGGCGCAAGGGCATGCCATTCGTGCAGGCAAGCCGCGATGGCATCAACCACTGCTCCTGCATCTACGTCGCCCGCGTCCAACACCTCCCAGGCCGTCCTGCCCGGTAGTGCTGCGGTCAACAGCCAAGCGGAATCCGCCTCCTCCGCGAAGGCGATCAGTTCCGCCACGGCCACGCGGCCAGCCAGCCAGCGCAGGCGTGCAGCCTCCTCGCGAACAGCTGCGGCCACATCGCCGGCCCCATGCTTGAGATAGTGGTCAGGCCCGCCACGCGGATCCCGCACGCGCCAGACGGCGGCGCCGGATTGGCCAACGCTGCTCAGCGTCCATGCAAGTGCATCACGCGCAGCCCACAGCGCCTCCGCGACGCAAGGCGGAACATGGGGCGGACTGCAGGGACTTTCTCGGGAGCCATCCACCGTAGCACCCCGCGTCATCAAAGCTCAGGCCGCTGCGCGCGCTGCGCCGAGTATGCGCTTGCCGAGCTTCTGTCCTGACATCCACGCGCATTCAACGCGCGGGCCGAGGAGCCAGTCGCCACAGGCGCCGATCAGCAGCTTCTCGTTCCACAAGCAGCCGAGCCCGGTACCCGCAGACAGGGCGTAGCGCCAGCGGTGCACCGAGTGCGCGACCGGCGCATGGACATGCGAGCCGGTCGCATCCTGCAGCGCAGCGAGCAGCAGCGGCGCAATCTCCTCCGGCGCGCGCTCCAGATGTGCGGTCGACCACTGCGGCGTGGTCTGGACGACCCAACTTTCCGGCCCATTGCGCCCGGGCTTGGCGCTGTCACGCGCGGCCCACGCGAGAATGCCGTGGTTGCGCAAGATGTCTGCCCGGTGCGGCAGCGGCGCTTCAAAGGCGAACATGCCGGACCAGCACGGCTGCGAACGGGCAAAGAGCGCCGTGCGGGCCAGCTCGAAATCATGCAGCGTGAGAATCGGGGCGGCCTGTTCCGCGGGCAAGGCGAGCACGGCGGCGTCGAACTGCTCGCCGGGCATGCCTTCGCCCAGCAGTCGCCATTGCGTGCCCTCTCGGGCAAGGCCGCTGACATGGTGCGTGAAGCGGACCTCGTGGCGCGCGGCCATCTCGCGCACGACGGCATTCATGGCCGGAATGCCGATCCAGGCGTCGGAGCCGGCATCGGGCCAGCGGACCGCGAGACCGGCATCGGCCCAGCGGGAGACTTGCCCGGCAAAGCCATCATCGCGGACCGTGAAGTACTGCGCGCCGAAATCGAAGCTTGCCTCGCCAAGTGCCGTTTCAATCCGGCGTGAGGCCATGCGGCCACCGGCCTTGCGGCCCTTGTCGAAGAGCGTGACTTTCCAGCCTTCAGCGGTAAGGACATCGGCGCAGGAGAGCCCGGCAATCCCGGCTCCGATGATGGCGACGCTCCGTTTCATACAGGGCGCCCTACTTGCGACCCATCAGCGACAGGACTTCCTTGCGGCTGCTGTCATCCTCGAGGAAGCAGCCGAGCATGCGGCTCGTCACCATGCCGACGCCCGGTGTGCGCACACCGCGCCCGGTCATGCAGCCATGCTGCGCTTCGATCACCACCGCGACGCCATGCGGCTGGAGGTTTTCCCAGATGCAGTTGGCAACTTCGCTGGTGAGGCGTTCCTGGATCTGCAGGCGGCGGGCAAACCCGTGCAGCACGCGGGCGAGCTTCGAGATGCCGACCACGCGGTTGCGCGGAAGATAGGCGATCGAGGCGGTTCCGGTGATCGGCGCGAGATGGTGTTCGCAGTGCGACTGGAAGGGAATATCGCGCAGCAGAACGACTTCGTCATAGCCTGCGACTTCGCTGAACGTGCGGCGCAGGTGGATGCCCGGATCTTCCTCGTATCCCGCGCAATATTCTTTCCACGCGCGGCCGACGCGGGCCGGCGTATCGGTCAGGCCTTCACGCTCCGGATCATCGCCAGCCCAGCGCAGCAGGGTGCGGATGGCTTCCTGAACGGGTTCAGGAACAATGAGTTTGCCGTCTTCGTCGCGCGCCTCGAACTCGTGATTGACGTAATTCATGCGCGCGCTCCATTGGCGAGAGGATCGTTGCGCGCCTGCCCCGGCTACGCATCTGCTGCAGAAAAAGGGCGCAAATCCGGGCGGCGCATATTGCAGCGCCGTCGCAAATGGGGTTACCCATGCAGCTAACTTGTCTCTAAGGATCGGGATCAGGCCGGTTTTTGGGAACATGGACCTAAGGGCAATTGCGCAAGGCGCGCTGGAGCCGAAGGGAAGACATATGGCAATTGGCGCAATGATCGAGAACAGCTTGGTGGCAGCGGTGGTGAGCAACCCCCGTCTGCCCGACAATCCCATCGTGGATTGCAACGCCGCGTTCATGGAGCTGACCGGCTATGGGCGCGACGAAATCATCGGCCGCAATTGCCGTTTCCTGCGCGGCCCGGGAACCGAGCCCGAACTGACGGCGCAACTGCGTGACGGTATTGCTGCGCGTGTGCCCGTGATGGTCGAACTGCTCAATTACAAGCGCGATGGAACGCCGTTCCGCAACGCGGTGATGATCGCGCCGATCTTCGATGCAGCGGGCGAGCTTGAATGGTTCCTCGGCAGCCAGGTGGAGATCGCCGGTGCCGCTGATGCGGTTCCCAGCGCGCGGGCCGCCGAGGCGCGCGAGAAGGTCGCCTCGCTGTCGCGCCGCCAACGCGAAATTCTGGAATGCATCGCGGCTGGGCGGCTCAACAAGCAGATCGCCTATGAGCTCGGACTCAGCGAGCGGACGGTGAAGCTTCATCGCGCTGCCGTGCTGCGGGCGCTCGGCGTGCGGACAAGCGCCGATGCCATTCGCATGGCGATCGAAGCGGGGCTCTAGAAAACCCCACCAATCCGGTGGCTATTGCCCTCCGGGACAGGTTGAGGGCGCCGGGGCCGAAGCCCACCTCTTGCCTATCGGGTCGATGGGGCAAAGCTCCTCTTCGCGGTCGCAAATGGGTGCGAGCCTCTTGGTCCCCCCCGCTTCACCGGGAGGTTCGCACCTTCTTCCCTTCATCATCGAGTTACAACTGGTTCACCCCGGATTGCCGTGGGCGATGGTCGTCCGCGTCCGGTGCATGACGTTCCAGATGGGGCGAATCAATGCTGGAATCCTGCAAGCGCTGCGGCGCGTGAGCCGCAAAAAAAAAGTCCCCCCGATCGCACAATCGGGGGGACAGGCTGCGTACCTCGTGAATGCGATCAGAACATCACGCCGAATTCCATCCGCCCGCGCACCTGTTCCTTGTTCAGGCCCGCAGCGCCAAATGCAGCGCCCGGGGTGATATCGTCCGCGCGGACATAGGAGAATTCCGGCCGGATGAAGAACCGGTTCCACGTATAGGTGGGGGTGACGGTGAACGAGTAGGCCTTGGAACCCGGACCATAGAGGAAGCTTGCTGCCGTGGCGCTCGGGCGGTTGCTGTCGATATATTCGAAGCGCACCGGCAGGCTCCAGTGATCATCGACCTTGTACTTGGCGAGGAGGCCGACCGCGAAGTTCTGAGCCTTGGTGGTGCCCGCCCCCGGCAGGTCGGGCGCCCAGGCATACTGGAAGTAGGGCTGCACCAGCCACTTGCTGCCGGAATAGCTGTAGATCACGTTGAGGATGGTGCTGTTGTTCTGCACCAGCGGCGTGTTGAAGGTGGAGCGATAGTTCTTGCTGAGCGCGCCGCCCAGCACCACCGAGAGGGTGTGCGGTCCGTCAACATAGCTGACGATGCCCGACAGCCAGTTGAACTTGCCCGAGAAAAAGCCGTCGGTGTAGGCAAGGCTGAAGCTCAGTTTGCCGGCCGTGAGATTGGCCTGCACACCGCGGGTCATCACGTTTTCCTGCCCCCACAGGATGCCGCGTTCGATGTTGATGTTCTGGAAGGTGAAGGGCGCTTCCAGCCCGATCAGCGTGGGCAGGATACCGGCCTGTATGTTGAAGGTGGACGAAGGCGCGAACTTCACCCAGGCCTGCGGCACCACACCATAGCTGTTGCTGGTGTAGTCGGTCGACTTCACGAAGGCAGCGCCGAGCGTTTCCTGGTTGTAGAGGCCGGCCTGCACAAGGAACTGGAACGTGCCTTCCGGCTTTTGCACGATGACCTGCGCGTTCGACAGATCGGCAAAGCTGTCGGCCACACCCGCCGTGCTGTTTGACTGCGTGCCGACATAACCGCTGCCGATGGCGGTGACATAGACCTTGGACCCAGCCACATCGAGGCTGATCGGCTCGGGGTTGTAGCTCAGCGGGCCGGAGAGGGCCGGGAGAAGCGCCGGGGGAGGTGCGGCTTCTTCGGCGTGCGCGGCCGTGGCGGCGAACGCGGAACCGGCGGACACAAGTGCCATGGTGGCGAGACGGAACTTCATGTGGAACGACCTCCCTGGGGACCAAGCCCGAGATTAAGGATACCGTTCCTGCCTGCGGCCACACGCCGCGTGGCCTCTCACCGTCTGGTGCCACGTCCTGTGCAGTGCTGTGATACTTACCGTAAATACTTTTCTGTTTGATTGCTAAATGGTGTCGAAATGTTGCTACGCGTGCTGCAACGCAAAAAAGTCGGGCTGCGGTACTTTTGCAACAGCGAGAAGTTTGACTATGTCGTCGCCACTTTGTCCGGCACGGGCAGGCGGATCACGGCGGCCAGTCCGGTCCCTTCGCCGTCCAGCTGACGCTTGTTGATCAGCGCAAGCGTGCCGCCCTCAAGCCGGACCGCTGCCTGCACGATCGAGAGACCAAGGCCCATCCCCGGCGTATCGCGGCTGCGGGCGGTGTCGAGCCGGAAGAACGGCTGGAACACGTCCTCCATGCGGTCTTCGGGTATTCCCGGTCCATCGTCCTCGACGCGGATGATGACCGAACCGGGTTCGCAGGCAAGCGAGACGCGCACGTTGCCGGCATAGTGCAGCGCGTTGTCGATCAGGTTGGCGAGTGCCCGCCGGATCGATACCGCGCGCGCCATGATCTCGCAGCTTTCGGGCCCATCGTAGTGCGCGTCGAGACCCTGATCGGCGGCGCTGTCGACCAGGGTGGCCGCCATGATCGCTACATCGATCCGCTGCGGCGGGATCTGCGTTCCGCCAGCCTCGACAAATGCCTGGAGCGATTCGAGCAACTGGCGCATCTCGCCGATATCGTGCTCCAGTCCGGCGCGGGTCTCCTCCTCCACTTGCGCGCCGTCGAGCCGCAGCTGGAGCCGAGCGAGCGGCGTGCGCAGGTCGTGCCCGATTGCGAGCATGGAGCGGGTGCGCTCGGCCTGCTGGCGCTGGATGCGGCGCTGCATCTGGTTGAACGCGCGGATCAGCCGGCGCACTTCATCCGGGCCTTGCTCGGACAGGCCGCCAGGATTGGGCGTCTCGATATGGCGCAGCGCGCTCACCAGCCGCTGCAGCGAGCGCGTGGTCGCACGGAACATGAACCACGCCAGGGCGCCCAGGATCAGTGTGGGCAGCAGCATCGGCAGGATCTGCCAGCGCGAGAGCTGCAAGCTGACCTCGCCGGCGTAAGTATGGAAGCGCAGCGCGCTGCCATCGCCGAGTACCAGTGTTCCAGCCAGCTCGCGGCTGCTGTGGGTATGGAGCACGATGAGGCGCTGGCCATCCACTTCGAGTTCCGGACCTGCTGCCAGTACTCGCTTGACCATCGCCGGATCGGACGAACGCAGATCCTCCGCCGACGCTTTGGGATGCCAGGCGAGCCGGAACCGCTCCGTCGACAGCGCGCGGGCCGCATCGGGGCGGTCTTGCGGCGGCTCGCGCGAAATTGCGCGCGCCGCCAGCGAGAGATGCTCGCCGATGCGTGCGGCATCGTCACGCTGGACGGCAGTTGTGGTCGCTGAGTCGAAGAGGAAGGTATTGGCGAGGAAATCGACCGCCGCGACCAGCAGGAGGATCGCCAGCAGGCGCTCGGTCAGGCCAAGCCGGCGAAAGCCCATGCGTCGCTGGCCCATCAGCCCCGGCGGACTTCCGCCTTGAACATGTAGCCCACCCCGCGCACAGTCACGATCGGCGGTTCGCTGCCGCTGGCGGAAAGCTTGCGGCGCAGGCGGCTGACCAGCACGTCGATGCTGCGGTCGGAGCTGTCACCCAGCCGCGTGCGCGAAAGCTCGATCAGCCGTTCGCGGCCGAGCACGCGCTGGCGGTGGCTGACGAACGTGGCGAGGAGATCGAACTCCGCACCGGTCAGGTCGACCATCGCGCCGCTGGGCGAGCGCAGTTCGCGGCGCGAGAGCGAGAGCGTCCAGCCTTCGAAATGGACTTCGCTGGTGCGCTCGTCGCCCTTGCTGAGGCCCTCGCCGCCGCCGCGTCGCAGCACGGCACCGATGCGCGCGATCAACTCGCGCGCGCTGTAGGGCTTGGCGATATAATCATCCGCGCCGAGTTCGAGCCCGAGCACGCGGTCCTCCTCGCTCCCGCGCGCGGAGGCGAAGATGATCGGCACGTCGCTCTGGCGGCGCAGCTTGCGGAACAGCTCGATCCCGTTCGCGCCGGGGAGCATGATGTCGAGCACCACAAGCTCGGCCGGCTCGGCCTCGAGCATGACCCACATTTCGGCACCCGTCGCGGCGGTACGCACGGCATAGCCGTTCTCGCGCAGTGCCCGCGCGGTGAGCATGCGCAGCGAAACGTCGTCTTCAACCAGCAGAATGGAAGGTGCAGTCATGGCCTTGATCCAAGCCTAGAGGGGAGGAGGGGAGGCGACAAGCCCCCAACACGGGTGGCAATCAATCCGCTGCGGCAAGCTGGTCCCCGCGTGCTGCAATGCAGCGCGCCTCGGCGCGGGCCTGCTCGGCACCGGCGTGGCAGGCTGTGCTCTTGAGCGGACCGGGGTTGCAGTGGATCGGCGCTGCTGCGACCCGGCGCGGCGAAGGCGTATGGCGCCGCGCGTTGCAGGCGATGCTCTTCAGCGCATCGGGATTGCAGGGCACGGGCGCTGCATGAACCGTCACAGTCGCAGGCTGGGAGGCGAGTAGGGCCAGCGGGGCAAACAGCATGGATTGTTCCATTGCAAAAGAGACGCCCCTGCGATGGTGTCTTTTGATTGCCTTGCCTCGTCCGAATCATGATGAATTGTGTCCAGCAACCAATCGCCATCATTGGGGCACAGTGAGCCGAAGTGCATGCCAGTAATCCGGGGCGCGGCGGCCAGGCGCTATCCCGCTAAGTATTCTCGCTGATATCTTAAAGGTTTGGACACCGCGATCAGCTTGGGAAGCGGCTTTCCAGCGGGAGCCGGGCTGGTTGCCGACAACAAGGCTGGCATTCGGCCATTCCATCAAGTATCTGATATTGCAAAACATAATGCCCGTCAGGCAAGGTTTCCCAGAGCGCTATCGGTCGATTGGTCAATATGTCCAGAGTCAGCCTTTCTTGTGATCAGTCTTAAAGCAAGCAGTTAACTCGTCCACTCTTACAACGTCCCCAACGATAAGGGGCGCTGGCATGGAAGAAGTGCACGAGAGCTACGGAGCAGTCTACCGGGTTATCAGGGAAGCCAATCTGTCCGGCTATGTCACGCCGGGCCTGCGCGGACGTATGTACCAGGCGATCGACGACCTGAAGTCGCTCAGGGCCCCTGCCGATCACATCAGCATCGCGGAGCGGATCTCGGTGAAACTGCATGCGCTGGAATGGGCGGCGCTGCGGCGCGACGACAAACGCCGCATCGCAGACTGGCAGTCGCTGGGGGCGCTCGAGGAGCAGTGGATGTCAGCGCCTGTACCGCGATCAAGTGTGCCGCGTTCATGATCATGAAGCTGCTGCGCCGTCTCATCGCGGAAGACCGCAGCGGCGCGACCGCGATCGAGATGGGCTTTCTGGTCGCGCTGATCTCGGTGGCAATGATCGCCTCGCTGCACACGTTCAGCAACCAGCTCAACAATACGTTCCTGATCTCGGCCAAAAATCTGCTTGTGCCATAACTGCAATCAACGAGGTTTTTGATGAGAATCGTCGGAGACATGCTTCAGTACCGCATGAAGCATCACCTTGATCGCTATGAGGGCGTTCTCGCTATGCTGGAGGTTGCCTTTGGCGACTACGAGACGGGGAAGGTCTCGATCAACGGCTATCTCGATGCCGTCATCGCGATCGACCAGCGCGTCCGCCGCGAGCGGCCCCTGTGGCTGCACCTGTGCGATTGGTCCTTTGCGCTGCGCTGGCTCAACAGCGGCGAGCGGCGGGCCTTCCGCGAGACGTGCGATGCGCTCGACTGGTGCCGCAACTGGGCGATCCGCCAGCGCGGTGTCGACGTGACATCCTGCCTCGAACGCGCCGGTACCAGCGCCGACCATGGCCTCGACCAGACCTTGGGCCTCGCGGCATGAACCCGCCGATTGCCATTCGCTGCCCGTGCGAGGATCACGCCCGATGAGCGAACCGCGCAACCGCTCGGACCGCTTCGGCAACCGCCGCCGCTACCGCCGGATCGAGGCGGGCCAGCGCCTGCTCCTGATCTCGGTGGCCAGCCGCATGGACGGCGAACTGCGGGACCTCTCGCAGACGGGCGCACGCGTCAGTCTGCGCATGGCCCCCCCGCGCCGGGGCCGTGATGTCTTGCTGCGCTGGGGCTCGCAGGAGTTTTTCGGCCAGGTGGTCTGGAGCAAGGGCAACGAGGCCGGGGTTGCCTTCCACAAGCCGATCTCGCCGGAAGAACTGGTCGAGACCGTGGGCGGCGAAGTGCCTGCGGCACTGCCCACCGGACGCCGGGTGCTCTAGCGCCGATTGACGAACGCCCCAAAACCCAGCATGAGCGCCGCTTCCGGCATGCCGGGGCGGTTAGCTCAGTTGGTAGAGCATCTCGTTTACACCGAGAGGGTCGGCGGTTCGAGCCCGTCACCGCCCACCATGGCAGGGTCAGCTATCAGTCAGCGCCAAGCGGCCCGCCATCGGGCACTGCAAAGCCTTCCGGAGGCAATCCCCTGCGGCTGCGCTGCACGGCCATCGTGTAGGCCGTTTCGAGATCGCGGGTGAAGCGGCGGGTGTCGAACAGCGGTGCGGTGCCGCGACCGGCCGCCAGCTTTGCGCGCAACGCCGCGAGCCGTGCCGGATCGCGGGCGAGGGCAAGCGCAAGGGCTTCGTAGTCCTGCGGCGTCGCAGTGACGAGTTCGGGCAGCCCGCACGCCTGCAGCAGGCTGGCGGCCACGCGTGCCGGAAATGTTTCGCCCAGCAGTGTCAGCAGCGGCAGACCGGCCCAGAGCGCATCGCTGGCGGTGGTGTGGGCGTTGCAGGGAAAGGTATCGAGAAACAGGTCCGCCATGGCCATGCGCGCAAGGTGGCGCGGATTGGGCTCATGCGCGGCGAAGATGAGCCGGGCGGCATCGAGCCCGGCTGCCTCGGCGGCAGCGCGCAGATTGGCCTCGGCTTCGGCATTGGAGTGGAGCAGCCACAGCACCGCACCCGGCACGTCGCGGAGCAGGCGAAGCCAGATCGCGAAGATATCCGGGGTGATCTTGTACAAGTTGTTGAAACAGCAGAATACGAAGCCGTGCTCCGGCAATCCCAGATCGGCCCGCGTGGGCGACCAGTCGGCGATGGGGCGCCGATCATCGTTGCACTGGTAGCTGAACGGCATGCGGATCAGCTGTTCGCTGTAATGCGGCTGCGCCTCGGGCGGAGTGAGCGCGCTGTCGCCCAGCAGGTAATCATGAAACTCGGTCCCGCAGGTGCCCGGGAAGCCGAGCCAGTTCACTTGGACCGGAGCAAGGCGATAGGCGAACAGTTCGGCGCGGTTGTGACGCGTATAGCCCTTCAGATCGACCGCGATGTCGAGCCCGTCCGCGCGCGCCATCGCCACGACCGCCGCGTTGTCGAAGCCGCGCACATCGACGAACCGCTCCACATCGCCAAGCAGGGCCTGGCGCACCGGGTCGTCCGCATCGGGGCCGAAGCTATAGGCGGTCACGCTGAACCGCGTGCGGTCGTGTTGCCGCAGAACGCCGGCAAGCAGCAGCATGGTCGCATGCTGGCGATAGTCGGCAGAGAAATAGCCGATCCGAATCCGTCCGTCGGCAGCGGGCGGCACCACGAGCGGGGCAGGCCGGATCGCCGCAAACTTGCGGGCATAGCAGCGCGTACGTTGCAGCTGGCGCGCCGGATCGGTCTCTGCGGTGATCATCGCGAAGGGCGAGACGGCCATCTCTCCGGTACCGAGCGCGGCGATCCGGGATGCACTTCCGGCAAGATCCGTCCAGTCGCAGATCTGCATGCGGGTGCCATAGAGCCGGGCGGCGATGAAATCGTCGTCCGGGTCGAGCATGCTCGCCCGCTCGAGGGCGGCAATCGCGTCGCGGCGCCGCCCTGCTTCTTCGAGCACGATGCCGTAATCGGTGAGAAGCGGGGCGTTGTCCGGCGCCAGCGCAACGGCGCGCGCGAGATGGGCCTCCGCTTTCGCCATGTCGCCAAGCCCGTGCCAGGCCTTGCCGATCTCGGCATGGAGATCGGCCTGCATCGGAGCGAGGGCAAGCGCCCGCTCGTACGCCGCGATCGCCTCGCCCGGTCTGCCGCCGCGGGCCAGCACATCGCCCAGCTTGGCATGGAGATCGGGATCACTCGGGCGGTGCTGGAGGAAATGCTCCATCAACGCGCGGCTCCGCGCCATCTCGCCTTGGGCGATCCAGACATCGACGAGATTGAGCGCAGCATCGCGGTAGTCCGGGACCAGTCCGAGCGCCTGCTGCAGCGCCTCGGCGGCTTCATCATGGCGGTGCAGCGCCATCAGGCACGCGCCGAGATTGTTGAGCGCCCGGGGATTGGCGGGATCGTGGGTCAGCGCGGTCTCGAATGCAGTGCAGGCCGCCTCGAATCGCCCGAGCCCTTCGAGTGCCAGCCCGAGATAGGTTTCGGCATCGGGATTTCCGGCGAGTCTGGCAAGCAGCGTCGAGGCCTCCGCATGCCGCCCCAGCTCGTAGAGCGTGACACCGAGCATGAACTGCGTGCCGGTGTCGGAGGGATCGAGGGCGAGGGCCGTGCGGAAGGCGCCCTCGGCCAGATCGAACAGGCCGAGGCTGGCATGGAGCGCGCCAAGCGCAGTCTGTGCGCCGAAATCCTGATCATACGTGGCAGCAAATTGAGCGGCCTGCGCCAGAAAGACCTCGCGCGGGCGCGTTCGGGCGGCATCGGCCAGGGCGGCGATCTCTTGGGGATCGGGTGCGGATTCGGACGGTGAGCGCAACGCCATGAGGCCTCGGGGCAGGATCGCCGATGATCAGGCCTATGACGCCGGCGTTGCAGAAATGTTGCGCCCAAGGCGGTGGCAAGCGACCGGTCCGGCGATCAACGCAACGTATCGGCCAGCATGGCGTCGGTGCGGGGGCCGGCCCAGTCATGCGAGCCGATCATGCGCCAGACTTCCTTGCCCTGCGCGTCATAGAGCACGGTCGTGGGCAGCACGCCGTTGCCGTAGTGCTGGCTGAGCGCGTTCTCGGGGTCGAGCCACGGCGCGAGATTGGTGAGCTTGCGCTCCTTGAAGAACGCGTCGACCGCGGCGGCCTGATCCAGGTCCTGCGAGACGGTGAGGACCGTCAGCTTGCCGGCCTTGGCAGCGGCGAGGGCATTGAGCGTGGGCATTTCGAGCACGCAAGGCCCGCACCAGGTCGCCCAGAGGTTGATCAGCAGCGGTTTGCCCTTGAGATCGAGCGTGCGGATTTTCTTGCCCGATGGATCGCTGAAGGTGAAATCGGGCAGCGCCGCGCCGCGATTGCTGATGTCCAGCGTGCCGTTGAACGGGCCTTCACCTTCCGCTGCAGCGGCCGGAGCGGAAGCGGTGGTCTGCGGTTGCGTGTCCGCCGGGGTTTGCTTATCGCACCCGGCGAGAAGGCCCGCAGCCATGAGCGGGACCAAGAAGGCAGGCGGACGCGGCGACATGAGCGGCAATTCAGGCTCCAATCAGATGTGGGGCGGGCGCTTCGCGGCGGGCCCTTCGGCCGTGATGCGCGAAATCAACGCCTCGATTCCCTTCGACAAGGCCTTGTGGCGGCAGGACATCGCCGCGTCAAAGGCCCATGTGGCCATGCTCGGCCAGCAGGGGATCGTGACGGCGGAGGATGCCGCGCTGATCGCTGGCGGGCTCGATCAGGTCGCCGCCGAATATGAGGCGAACGGGGTGCCCGAGGACTGGGACCTCGAAGACATCCACATGACGACCGAGAGCCGCCTCGCCGAGCTGATCGGTCCGGCAGCCGGCCGTCTGCATACCGCGCGCAGCCGCAACGATCAGGTGGCGACCGATTTCCGCCTCTGGGTGCGCGATCAGATGGACCAGACCGAAGCGGCGCTCCACGCGCTGCAAGTCGCGCTGGTGACGCGTGCGGGCGAGCATGCGGCGAGCATCATGCCCGGCTTCACCCACTTGCAGACCGCGCAGCCCGTCACGCTCGGCCATCACCTGATGGCGTATTACGAGATGATCCAGCGCGACGTTTCGCGCTTTGAGGATGGGCGCCGCCGCATGAACCGCTGCCCGCTGGGCGCGGCGGCGCTGGCGGGGACGGGCTTCCCGATCGATCGCCATATGACGGCAGCCGCGCTCGGCTTCGACGGTCCCACCGCGAACAGCCTCGATTCGGTCTCCGACCGCGATTTCGCGCTCGATTTCCTGATGGCGGCGGCGCAGTGCTCGCTGCATCTCTCGCGCCTTGCCGAGGAATTCGTGATCTGGGCGAGCCAGCCCTTCGGTTTCGTCACCCTGCCGGACAGCCTTTCGACCGGCAGCTCGATCATGCCGCAGAAGAAGAACCCCGATGCGGCGGAGCTGGTGCGGGGCCATTCGGGGCGGATTGTCGGCTGCCTCACCGCGCTGATGATCACGATGAAGGGCCTGCCGCTCGCCTATTCGAAGGACATGCAGGACGACAAACCGCCGGTGTTCGAGGCCGCTGCGCTGCTGGCGCTTTCCATCGCGGCTATGACCGGCATGGTCGCCGAAGCCGCTTTTCGCACCGAGCGGATGCGCGGCGCGGCGGAACTGGGCTATGCCACCGCGACCGATCTGGCCGACTGGCTGGTGCGGCAGGCGGGCATCCCCTTCCGCGAGGCGCACCATATCACCGGCTCGGCGGTGAAGCTCGCGGAAAGCCGCGGCGTGGCGCTCGATCAGCTGGCCTTGGCGGACCTCAAGGCGATCGACAGCCGGGTGGATGAACGCGTTTTTGCCGCGCTTTCGGTGGAGGCAAGCGTGGCGGCGCGCGCCAGCCATGGCGGAACCGCGCCGGACGAGGTAAGGAAGCGCGTCGCCGAGGCGCGTGAGGCGCTGGGTATGCCAAGGGATATGGACTCCTGATGCGCAAGGTGCTGCCTGTTCTGCTGCTGGCTCTAACGCTCGCCGGATGCGGCGCACGGCGTGAGCTCATGCCGCTGAAAGGCCACGCTCTGCCGCCGGCGCCCTATGGCCGCGAGGACAAACCGGGGCCCGACGTGCTGCTGACCCCGCCGGTCCAGGCGAAACCGCAGCGCAATATCGAGCTGCGCAGCCGCTCGGAGGACCGGCAGGACGATCCCTTCGATCTTCCCCCCGAGGAATAATCTTTCTCTCCGGCTGAGCTGCCGGAAACCAGTTTCAGGAATTCCCGATGGATCATTTCGAATATCGCGGCGGCGTGCTTCATGCCGAGGACGTGCCGCTGCCCCTGATCGCGGCCGAAGTCGGCACGCCGGTCTATGTCTATTCGCGCGCCACGCTGACCCGGCATGCCCGCGTGTTCCGCGATGCGCTGGCGGTGCTGCCGCGCGTCCACCTGGCCTTCGCGGTGAAGTCCAACCCCAATCTTGCCGTGCTCAAGGTGCTGGCGGCGGAAGGCTACGGCGCGGATGTCGTCTCGGCGGGCGAGATGGACCGTGCGCTCGCGGCGGGCATTCCCGCGGCGGACGTGGTGTTCTCGGGCGTCGGCAAGACGGCGGCGGAAATGCGCCGCGCGCTGCAGGCCGGGTGCGGCCAGTTCAACCTCGAAAGCGAGGAAGAGGGCGAGGAGCTGGCCGAGATCGCGGAGGAACTGGGCCTCGTCGCCACCGCCACGCTGCGTATCAACCCTGATGTCGATGCGGGCACGCATGCCAAGATCTCGACCGGCAAGGCCGAGAACAAGTTCGGCGTTCCCTACGACCGGGCGGCAGGCATCTACGCGCGGCTCTCCGCGCTGCCGGGCCTCAACCTGCGCGGCCTTGCGCTCCATATCGGCAGCCAGCTCTCGAAGCTCGATCCGCTCGAAGCCGCCTTCACCAAGGCCGGCGCGCTGATGCAGGCGATCCGCGCCGACGGCTTTGCGGTGACGCACATGGACCTCGGCGGCGGCGTCGGCGTGCCCTACAAGGCGGGCGAAGTCTTCCCGCAGCCCGCCGAATACGCCGCGATGATCGCGCGCGTGACGCAGGACTGGGATGCGACCTTGATGTTCGAGCCGGGGCGGCTCATCACCGGCAATACCGGCGTGCTGCTTACCGAGGTCGTCCGCGTGAAGCAGGGCGCGCTGCATCCGTGGGTGGTGGTCGATGCGGCGATGAACGATCTCGCCCGCCCCGCGATGTACGATGCCTGGCACGATTTCAGCGCGGTCGCGCCCAAGGGCGGGACGATGACCGCCAACATCGTCGGCCCGATCTGCGAATCGAGCGATACTTTCGCCATGGCGCGCGAGATCGACGTGGTGGCGCGCGGCCATCTGGCGGTATTCCGCACCGCGGGTGCCTATGGCGCTACGATGGCCAACACCTACAACTCGCGGCCGATGGTGCCCGAGGTCATGGTCGACGGCGCAAAGTGGGCCGTCGTGGCCGACCGGATCGAGCCCGCCACCATCCTCTCCGCCGAGCGCGTGCCGGATTGGTTGGCGTAGCGCTGTCCCAGCACCCTTCGACAAGCTCAGGGTGAGCGGGCCCTTGGTCATTGCACCTTCGTCCGCTCATGCTGAGCTTGTCGAAGCATCTCGCACGACATAGGCCACAAGCATGACTCTCCCCAGCCTCCCGCTGTTCCACCGCCTCGCCGGGCAACCGGTGGTCGTGCTGGGCCATGGCGAGGCAGCGGAGGCCAAGCGGCGGCTGGTGCTCCGCGCGGGCGGCAAGGTGATCGAGGACCTTGCCGAGGGCATCGACATGGGCGCGCGGCTGGCCTTCATTGCGCACGAGGACGAGGCGGCCTGTCAGGCAGATGCCATTCGCGCGCGGGGGGCTGGGCTGCTCGTCAACGTCGTCGACAAGCCCGCGCTGTGCGATTTCACCACGCCTTCGATCATCGACCGCGCGCCGGTGATCGTCGCGGTCGGAACGGGCGGCGCCTCGGCAGGCCTCGCCAAAGCGCTGCGCCTCCGGCTGGAGCGGCTCCTGCCGCAAGGCTTGGGTGCACTGGCCGATGCACTCTACGCGGCGCGGGGCGCGATGCGTTCGCGCTGGCCGACAGGGCCGGAGCGCCGCCGCGCGCTCGATGCGGCGCTGGAGGAAGGCGGTGCGCTCGATCCTTTGCGCGAGGACGGCGATGTCGCGGCGTGGGTGGCAGGCGCCGCTCATGGCGCCTCAGGCCGCTTCGTGATCCGGTTGCGGTCCAGTGATCCCGATGACCTGACGCTGCGCGAGGCACGACTGCTGGGTCAGGCTGATGCGGTGATCGCTGGCCCTGACGCACCCGCCGCGGTCCTGGCGCGGGTGCGGGCCGATGCCGCGCGGATCAAGCCGGGTGAGGCAGAGCCGGACGGCGGGATCGTGGTGGTGATCGAGGCGACCTAATCCGGCGCTATGATATGCGCGAAGAGGTCGTCGAGATGCGCCTGCAGTTCCTGCACCGCCAGATTGTCGGCATGGCGCGGGAGGCCGAGCGGCAGGCTCATGCTCTGGTGCAGCGCGGAGGCTTCGGTCACGCTGAGCAGCCCGCGCAGGCGCAGGATGTTGGCAAGGCTGGCAATGCCGTTGATCGCCGCGATGTCCGAGACTTCGAGCGCTGCGAAAAGCTGGGGCAGATCGAGACCGGGATTCTTTTTCATTCAGGTTGGCATGGCTGACACGGCGAGGCGTTCGAGCCGCGCCAGTTCGCGGCCTTCCGTCACTTGGCGGAGTTGCTCGGCCATGGCGCGCCACGCCTTTTCCGAACGCAGTGCGCGGTCGCGCACGTTGTCGAGCAAGGCGCCCGCCGCTTCGGAGGCGGCCTGTTCGGCGCGTTCGATGAGGAATTCGTAGGACAGTGCCATCAACATCGACTCCGGGAGGGGACGGGAAAGGGTATCCCCGGCGATCCGCAAAGGGACCCGCCGGGGATGGAGCGGGTCAGTTCGCGCTGGCGAGATTGACGGCCGATTCCTTGCCGTTGCGGCCGGTCTCGACTTCGTAGGAAACGCGCTGATCCTTGTTCAGCGTGGCCATGCCAGCCGCCTGCACGGCGGAGATGTGGACGAAGCTGTCCTTGCCGCCATCATCCGGCTGGATGAAGCCATAGCCCTTGTCTTCGTTGAAGAATTTCACGGTTCCGATAGTCATGTTCGCTTCCTTTCAAGAAACGTTGGTCCGCCGGCGGGGTGCCGACGGGGTCGTGCGTCAGGTCGTCACTTGAAAGGAAATCGAGGGTCGTTCGAGGTGAGGGAAACGCGTTCCCGAACCAGAATTAAGTCGTCGATGCCCGTCTCACTTCAACGAGAGCAGCATGGGTAGACCGGCGCATACCGGTCAAAAGAGCCAGGCATCATGAAATGGAAAAAATGCGGGCCAAAGCCGCGCGCAAATTCCGTCGCAATCGACGAGAGGCACGATTGAAATAGTGCTTCAAGAAAAAATTACAAGTAAATTCCCCGGCTAGGCGAACATGCATAGCCAGACCGGTTCCGAAATTTGAGAACGCCTCAGGTTTTCGGCGGCGCCAGCAGAAAATTCATCCAGCTGCTGGCGACCAGCCTGCTTCGGTCCCCCTGCCACGCTTCCACCCGAACGTTGGCGACGCGCCGCCCGGCCCGGATCACTTCGCCGCGCGCAAAGGTGCGTTCCTGCACGCCGCCGCGCAGGTACTCGATGCTGATATTGACCGGCTTGATGCGGGAATCGCTGCCCTGCCGCTCCAGTTCGGCGCGCAAGGCAGCGTGGGCGGCCATTTCGAGCAGGCCGCCGATCGCGCCGCCGTGGAGAAAGCCGGGGCGGCCCATCACGCGCGTCGCAAAGTCCATCGCGATGACGGGCGCGCCGTCTTCTACGTGGTCGACTTCCATGCCCATGCTGCGGGCGTAGGGGGGCAAATGGTATTCGCTCACGGCTTGGCCCACCCTTCGCTGCTCACCAGCATGAAAATGCCGGCGGTGTGTGCGATCGGATCGGTGACATCGCCTTCATGGGCGATGCCGCGCACGAAGGCCATCGAGCGGCGCACCTGATAACATTCGGCGCGCGCGATCACCGTCTTGCCCGGCGTCGCGGCGCGCACGTAGTCGATGCGCAGATCGAGCGTGACTTGCGGGTTGAACGTGCCCTGCCGCGTCCAGACCGACATCGATGTCGCGTTGTCGAGCAGGCTGATGATAGGGCCGGATGCCAGCACACCGGTTTCCTCGACGCCGACGAGATCCTCGCGCCAAGGGAGGGCGAGCTCGATCCAGTCCTCGCCGTGGTCATGGTATTCCATGCCGAGGAAGCCGGTGTGGCCATGCCGCGTGAACCAGCGCGCACCGCGTTCGGGATCGAACACGAAGCCTTCGGGCAGGCTGGTGTTGGGCACGCCCGCGACTTTTTCATCCTTGCTCATGACAAGCGCTGTGCCGGGGTGCTGCGACGCTGGCAACCGCCAAAAATCAGAAAGCAGCACCCGCCATCGCGTCTATCGCCCCTTGCAGGATCAGCGCAGCGGCGTGCGAATCGATGCGCTCGGCTCGCTTGGCGCGGCTGAAATCCTGCTCGATCATGGCGCGTTCGGCGGCTTGCGTGGTCCAGCGTTCGTCCCATAGCAGGATCGGGAGTCCGAGGTCCTCGAGGTTGCGCGCCATCGCGCGGGCGGCCTGGCTGCGCGGGCTTTCGCTGCCGTCCATATGCAGCGGCAGGCCGATGACGAGGCCCTTGACGTTGCGGGAGGTGACAAGGGCGGCAAGCTCGGCCTTGTCCTGCGTGAATTTGCGGCGGCGGATCGTCTGCCCGGCCGTGGCGAAGCGCCAGCCCGCATCGCACAGCGCCACGCCGATGGTCTTGGTGCCGGGATCGAGGCCCATCAAGGCGCCACCCTCCGGCAAGGCCCCGCGCAGTTCGGCGGCGCTGGTGGTGATCATCGGGCGGGTCCCGGCCGGGCGTTCCGGTGCTGCGCCAGCCACGCCTCCGAACGGCGCGCGACGTCAGCTCGGACGTTGGCCCAGAACAGCGGCACGTCATAGACATGGTAGTTGTTGCCCGGCAGCACGTAGGGGCCAAGATCGGGCGGTTCGCCGATCATCAGGAGACCGGATCGTTCGTCGCAGCGCGCCGGAATGCCGCGCTTCTCCAGCTTGCCCGAGGCCAGATCTTGCGAAGGGACCATGGTGCCCAGATTGGCACTTCCGGGTGCGGAAGGGGCGCTCCCGCCCGTGAGCGGATTGGTGCAGAGGATCGGCTCCGGACCCTTTGCCATGCCGTCGAGCCCGGGCTCGGCGCGGTAGGTATCGAGCATCAGCCGCGCATCGGGCGGATCGGCAAAGCTCAGCCAGCTCATCGCGCAGCCGGTCTGTTCGGGCGCGGTGCAGGGGCGCAGGCCGGTCTGCGGCAAGTCCGCCAGCGGCGAGATCGGCCAGCCGACCATGTAGGCCGCGACAATGCGAGCCGCCAGCGGTGTGCCTTTCACATCGTCCTTCAGAAGGTGCATCACGTGCAAGGCGCCCTGGCTGTGGCCAGCCAGCACGATCGGCGCATCGGCGGGAATGGCGGCGACGAAGGCGCGGAAAGCCGCGCGGACATCGCCATAGGCAACCGCCCGCGCCTTCAGGGTTTCCGGCCGGTTGACCAGGAAACTGCCAAAGGCGGCCTGCCGGTAATAGGGCACGAAGACCGCCGCCTCGCCGTTGAAGGCGCTGGCCATGCCGCGCACGAACAGCGCGGTGCGGTTGCGCGTATCCTTGTCGTCGATCGGGCCGTTCCAGTGCTCGCGGGCAAGATAGCTGGTCGGGTGGATGAAGAAGACATAGGCCTTGCCCTGTGGCGCGGCTGGCATGCCCTCGGGGCGGTACTGGGCGGGGTCATCGACCGTGCCGGGGCGGGAGACCCACATGGCCGGATCTTCATAGACGCCTGCACGCAGGGCTGGTTGCGTCTCGAACGCGCCGCGCGGCACGAAGGCGAAGCGGGTCAGCTCCGCCGACCAGATACGCAGCGCGAAGAGCGCGGCGATGGCCATCACAATCAGCAGTGCGACGAAATAGAGAAACTTCCGAGCCATGGTTATCCTGTGGCTTCGTCGCGGCGGGTGTTGTGTTCAGCCTGCCGCTCGAGCGCGATCTTGAGCATGACCACCAGCGGATCGGCGAGCGCTAGGCCGAGGATGCCGAACAGCACACCGAAGATCAGCTGCGCGCCGAGCACGAGCGCGGGGGCAAGGTCTGCCGTGCGCTTGGCTACCATGGGCACGATGACGTTGCCGTCCACCGTCTGCACCACGACATAGACGATGATGCAGTAGATCCCCATCGCGGTCCCGCCCGAAAAGCCGACAAGGATCATCAGGATGCCCGAAATCGGCGCGCCGATATTGGGCAGGAACACGAGGAGCCCGGTGAGCAGGCCGAGCAGCGCCGCCATCGGCACCCCGTAGACCGCGAGCGCGATCCACGTGCACACGCCTTCGATCACCATGCCGAGCATGCGCCCCGCCAGCAGCATGCGCAAAGTGCGGCCCATGCGGTGGGTGGTGCCGTGGAAATACTCGCGGCTTTCGGCGGGCAGCATCCACGCAAGGCCGCGCTGGTACATGTCGGGTTCGAGCACGAAGTAGATGCCGAGGATCACGATGATCAGCAGCGTGGTAACCCCGCCGAACAGTCCGCCGAGCGCCTGCGTGACCTGACTGACGCTGCCGAGCAGCTCCTTCACGAGTCCGCTGACGTCGGCGCGGCCCATGGTGAGGCCGTGCGCGCTCGCCCAATCGAGCGCGCGCTGCGCCTGTGCCGTCACCAGCGGCGGCATTTCTGCGGCCTGCGTCATGATCTGGCTGCCGGCGAATTCCACCACCCAGACAAGAAATGCCACGGTGGCGAGCAGGACGACCGCGATCCGCCACGTCCGCCGGATGGGCAGCACGCGGCCGAGCAGGCGCTGGCCGCCGTCGATCAGCATGGCGAACACGAAGCCGCCGAAAATCACCAGCAGCGGATGCGCGAGATAGACGGCCAGCGCGGCAAGGCCGGCCATGCCGATCCACACGGCGGCGCGCTTGATTTCCTGCCGGACGAGATCGTCGCGGATATCGGTGGGGCCGGCGCTGTGCTTCGGGGCGGAATTCGGCTCGTCGCTCATGGTCTTGCGGCGGTTCCCTTCAGGATCATCGGCCGCAGTCTGAGCGAAGCGCGGTTTCCTCGCAAGGCGCCATACCACGTCAGCGGGTTCCACGTTTCGGTGCCGTTGAGCGAGTAGGTGATGAACTCCGCACGCCCGCCGATATCCGCGAGCGGCACCGGCCCGCCAAGGCCCTTTTCGATGATCGGCGCGCGGCTGTCGGCAGAGTGGTCGCGGTTGTCGCCCATCAGGAACGCGTAGCCCTGCGGCACCTTCGTCTCGGGATAGTTGTCGAGCGGCTGCTGCTTGTGGTCGATGATCCGGTAGGTCGCGCCGTTGGGCAGGGTCTCGCGGAAGATCGGCAGCTCGCAGACCTGCTTGCCGTCTGCCGTGCGATATCGGAGGCCCGGAAAGTCATCGGGATCGCAGGGCTGGTTCGGATCGACCGGCAGTTCCAGCGGCGCTTCGGCGACTTGCGGCACGGGCTTGCCATTGAGGATGATCTGGCCGTTGACCACCGCGATGCGGTCACCCGGCAGCGCGACGACGCGCTTGATATAGTCCTCGTCGCGGTCCGGCGGCACGACGATCACGATATCGCCATAGGCCGGAGTCGCGGGCAGGATGCGCGTCTTCGAACGCGGCAGGAAATGCATCGAGGCCGAGACCCATGACCAGCCGTAGGGGTACTTCGAAACCACCAGCTGATCGCCCACCAGCAGGTTGGGCATCATCGAGATCGACGGGATGTAGAAAGGCTTGGCCACGAAGCTGTGAAACCCGATCACCGCGAGCAGCATCAAGAGCAGCCCGCGCATCTCGGCGAGCCAGTTGGTGCCTTCGTGTTCGCTGGCTTCGCTTTCGGGAGTCTGGGGTTCGGCCGTCGGGATATCCGGTGTGGATGCGGTCTCGGGAACGTCGGTCAAGCAGCACCTGCAGATAGGGGGCGCGCCTCGATCACGACGAAGGCCTGCGCCCATGGGTGGTCGTCGGTGAGCGTCAGGTGAACCACGGCCTCGTGCCCCGCCGGGGTGATTGCGGCCAGACGCGCAGCAGCGCCGCCGGTCAGTGCAAGCGTCGGCGCACCGGACGGCGCGTTGACCACGCCGATGTCCTTCATGAATACGCCCGCCTTGAAGCCCGTCCCGACGGCCTTGGAAAAGGCTTCCTTGGCGGCAAAGCGCTTCGCCAGTGTGCCCGCCTTGGTATAGGGCCGCCGCGCGGCTTTGGCCTGTTCGATGGGCGTGAAAACCCGCTGCACAAAGCGCTCGCCAAAGCGGTCGAGCGAGGCCTGGATGCGCTCGATATTGCAGAGATCGGAGCCCATGCCGATGATCATGGTCTGTCCTTGTGGGGCTTGCGTGGTGTGAGCACGCGGTAGCCGACCCAGCAGCCGATCTGGGCAAATGCTGTGCTACAAATAGCTATGAGTAAGACAGCCGGGATGCCTGCCTTCCGGCCTGCGGCGAGATCGAGGCCCAGCATTGCCAGGGCAACCACCACCAGCCCGAGCAGCAGGAGCTTAAGCGCGAAGGCAATAAAGCCCAGCCTCTCAGCTGGTGTTCCGCGAGTCTGGTTCACGTTCACCGCGCCGCATCCATCAGTTCGCGCATCTTCAGAACCGCCGGGGCAAGGCCGGTAAAGATCGCCTCACCGATCAGGTAGTGCCCGATGTTGAGCTCGGCCAGCTGCGGGATCGCGGCAATGGCGGTCACGTTCTCATAGGTCAGTCCGTGCCCTGCATGCGGCTCGATCCCGTTTTTCGCGGCGAGCGCGGCCATGTCGGCGATTCGCTTCAGTTCCACCGCGCGCGCCTCGCCTTGCGCATGGGCATATTCGCCGGTGTGAAGCTCCACCACTGGTGCGCCGAGCTTCATCGCGGCTTCGATCTGGCGCGGTTCCGGCGCGATGAACAGGCTGACGCGGATGCCTGCATCAGCAAGACGGCTGACGATGGGGGCGAGGCGGTTGTGCTGGCCTGCCGCATCGAGCCCGCCCTCGGTCGTGCGCTCCTCGCGCCGTTCGGGCACGATGCAGGCGGCATGCGGCTTATGGCGCAGCGCGATCGCCAGCATTTCCTCGGTCGCCGCCATCTCGAGATTGAGCGGCAGGTTCGTCGCGGCCTGAATGCGTGCAAGGTCCTCGTCGCGGATGTGGCGGCGATCCTCGCGCAAGTGCGCGGTGATGCCGTCGCCGCCGACTTCAGCCACGATCTGAGCCGCGCGCACCGGATCGGGGTGATCGCCCCCGCGCGCGTTGCGGATCGTCGCGACGTGATCGATGTTGACGCCGAGACGCAGGCGCTGGACCGAGTGAAGACTCATCAGGCCGCGCGGCTCCCGGGCTTGATCGCCGGAGTCGCGGCGAGTTCGGGCGGCAGCTCGTCTGGCGCGTAGGTCGGGAAGTTGAGGCTGACCAGCGGGTAGAACGGCACGCCGAGGTCGACCGTACCGGCCGAGCGGTCGACCAGCGCGGCGCCGGCCACCACGACTCCGCCCGCCGCCTCGATCGCGGCAATGGCCTCGCGGCTGGACAGGCCGGTGGTCACGACGTCCTCGACCATCAACACCTTTTCGCCCGCCTTGAGCGAAAAGCCCCGGCGCAGCTCGAACGTCCCGGTCGGGCGCTCGACGAACATCGCCTCCACACCCAGCGCGCGGCCCATTTCGTGCCCGATGATCACCCCGCCCATCGCAGGGGAGATCACCTTGCCAATCTGCTGGCGAAGATCGCGCGGCAGAGTCGCGGCAAGGGCCGAAGCCAGCCGCGAGGCGCGCATCGGATCCATCAGTACGCGCGCGCACTGCAGGTAATGTGCGCTGTGGCGGCCGGAGGAGAGCAGGAAATGGCCTTCGAGCAAGGCTTCGCTGGCGCGGAATTCGGAAAGGATCTCGTCTTCGAGCATGTTTGTTCCATGATGGGCGGGTCGCGATGTCCCGCAGCCGGTGTATCAGGGCAGGGTCCATAGCGAAGCCGGGAGCGCCGCGCTATGTCGGACTGCAGGCAGACTCGCCTGATTCCCCTTATTCGCATTGCGCCTTAGAGCTTTAGGGCAAGCGCTATTGCCCCAAAAATATACGCCTGGGCGCTTGAGGCTTGCGGCGAGCGCGCGTATAGGCCCCCTTGAATTTAGGGAATTGGGGTGTGGAGTGTCGGGGCAAATGCCCGGCACAGAAGCAAAAAATCGAGAGCGGTTGATCATGAGTCTTACCCATGTTGCCCGCGCCGTGACGGGCGCGTTTCGGACACTGAGCCTTGCGGCCGCGCTTGCATTTGCGCCTCAGGCCATGGCGGCGGCTGCCGCTCCGGCTCCTGCAGCACCTGCTGCTGCCGCACCGGCACCTGAAGCACCGGTCGCCGCTGCGCCGGCTCCGGCCGCGAGCGCCGCTGCTGCGGACGCGGCTGCTCCTGCCGCCGCTGCCCCGGTCGACAAGGGTTCCTACACCCCGATGAAGCCGACCGAAGGCAAGGGCCAGCCGGTCGCCAAGGGCTGGACCTTCCAGGATCAGTATTCGCCGATCGGTGATGAGGCCCTGCGCATGCACGATTACCTGCTGATGCCGGTGATCACCGTGATCACGCTGTTCGTGCTTCTGCTGCTTCTGCTCGTGATGGTGCGCTTCAACCGCCGCGCCAACCCGGTCGCTTCCAAGACCAGCCACAACACCACGATCGAGATCATCTGGACGGTTGTCCCGGTGCTCATCCTTGTTGTGGTCGCGGTCCCCTCGATCCGCCTCCTCGCGCACCAGTATGCCCCGGCGCCGAAGGGTGCGCTGACGGTCAAGGCGACCGGCTACCAGTGGTACTGGGGCTATACCTATCCGGACAACGGCGGCTTCGAAGTGATTTCGAACATCCTGCCGGACGCCGAAGCCATCAAGCGCGGCGAGCAGCCGCAGCTGGCCGCTGACAACCGCATGGTCGTCCCCGCCGGTGAGCCGATCCGCCTGCAGACCACCGGTTCAGATGTGATCCACGCCTTTGCCGTGCCCTCGCTGTGGTTCAAGCTCGATGCCGTCCCCGGCAAGATCAACGAGAAGGTGCTCTTCATCAAGGAGCCGGGCGTTTACTACGGCCAGTGCTCCGAGCTGTGCGGCGCCCGCCACGGCTACATGCCGATCGTGGTCGAGGCTCTGCCCCGCGCCAAGTTCGAAGAGTGGGTGAAAACGCAGGGCGGCACCGTTGGTGCGCCGGCTGCGGCAACGGCTGCGGCCGCCCCCGCCAAGCCGACCCCGGCAGCGTAAAAGATTTCGAAGGACAAGGTTAGAACCATGGCCAGCATTCCAGCCCACGAAGGCTTCGACGCCCACCACGAGGCGCACGACCACGACCACAAGCCCGCGTTTTTCCAGCGCTGGTTCATGTCGACCAACCACAAGGACATCGGCACGCTTTACCTGATCTTCGCGATCATCGCGGGCATCATCGGTGGCGGCGTCTCGGGCATCATGCGCGCCGAACTCGCGCACCCGGGCATCCAGTATCTCGGCTGGTGGACGCATTTCCTGGGCGGCAACGACCAGGATTTCAACGCCACGCTCCACATGTGGAACGTGCTGATCACGGCCCACGGCCTGATCATGGTGTTCTTCATGGTCATGCCCGCCCTGATCGGCGGTTTCGGCAACTGGTTCGTGCCGCTGATGATCGGCGCGCCGGACATGGCCTTCCCGCGCATGAACAACATCTCGTTCTGGTTGACCGTCTCGGGCTTCTGCTCGCTGATGATCTCGGCCTTCATGCCCGGTGGCACCGGCATGGGCGCAGGCACCGGCTGGACGGTCTACGCGCCGCTCTCGACCTCCGGGTCGGTCGGCCCTGCGGTCGACTTCGCGATCTTCTCGCTGCACCTTGCGGGCGCGGGTTCGATCCTCGGTGCGATCAACTTCATCACCACCATCTTCAACATGCGCGCGCCGGGCATGACCCTGCACAAGATGCCGCTGTTCGTGTGGTCGATGCTCGTCACCGCGTTCCTGCTGCTGCTCTCGCTGCCGGTTCTCGCCGCCGCGATCACCATGCTGCTGACCGACCGCAACTTCGGCACGACGTTCTTCAACCCGGCCGGCGGTGGTGATCCGGTGCTCTACCAGCACCTGTTCTGGTTCTTCGGCCACCCCGAAGTCTACATCATGATCCTGCCGGGCTTCGGCATCATCAGCCAGATCATCTCGACCTTCTCGAAGAAGCCGGTGTTCGGCTACCTCGGCATGGCCTACGCGATGGTCGCGATCGGCGCGGTCGGCTTCATCGTGTGGGCGCACCACATGTACACCACCGGTCTCGACGTGAACACGAAGATGTACTTCACCGCCGCCACGATGGTTATCGCGGTGCCCACCGGCATCAAGATCTTCTCGTGGATCGCGACGATGTGGGGCGGCAGCCTTGAATTCAAGTCGCCGCTCGTCTGGGCCATCGGCTTTATCTTCCTCTTCACCGTCGGCGGCGTGACCGGCGTCGTGCTTGCCAACGGCGGCATCGACGACAACCTCCAGGACACCTACTACGTCGTGGCGCACTTCCACTACGTGCTGTCGCTGGGCGCGGTCACCTCGCTCTTCGCCGGGTTCTACTACTGGTTCCCGAAGATGAGCGGCCGCATGCACAGCGAGTTCCTCAGCCACCTGCATTTCTGGGTCTTCTTCGTCGGCGTGAACCTGATCTTCTTCCCGATGCACTTCCTCGGGGTCCAGGGTATGCCGCGCCGTTACCCGGACTATGCCCCGGCGTTCGAGTACTGGAACACGATCGCCAGCTACGGCTACACCGTGATGGCAGCGTCGATGGTGATCTTCTTCGTGAACATCATCTACTCGCTGGCTGCCGGCAAGAAGGCGGAAGGCAACTACTGGGGCGAAGGCGCGACCACGCTCGAATGGACGCTGTCGAGCCCGCCGCCGTTCCACCAGTTCGAGACGCTCCCCGTGATCGAGGAAGCGCACGCGCACTGATCGGACTGCCGTGCGACCAAGCAGAGGGGCTCCGGAGCGATCCGGGGCCCTTTTGTTTGGGCAGCCCAAAGCGCAACGCTCCACCGCATAGCCCCAAAGCCCGGCACCCTTTCGCTTTCCCTTCGCGTCAACCGCGCCTATAGGCCGCGCATCATGTCCACCGCGAACCCCACGGCCCTGATCATGCCCGCCGACTGGCGCGATTTCTTCGCGCTGACCAAGCCGGGCGTCATGCGGCTCGTCATCTTCACCGCCGTCTGCGGCATGCTGGCAGCGCCCGGCTCCATCCATCCCGTGCTCGCGTTCACCGCGATCCTGTGTATCGCGGTCGGCGCGGGCGGCGCTGCGGCGCTCAACCAGTGGTGGGAAGCCGATATCGACGCGGTGATGAAGCGCACCGCGCAGCGCCCGATCCCCGGCGGCCGGATGGACCGCACCTCGGCGCGCGACTTCGGGTTCGCGCTGTCGGGCATTTCGGTGATGACGATGGGCCTCGCGATCAGCTGGCTCGCGGCAGGCATCCTCGCCTTCTCGATCTTCTACTACGCCTATCTCTACACCGTGTGGCTCAAGCCGCGCACGCCGCAGAACATCGTGATCGGCGGCGGGGCGGGGGCCTTTCCGCCGCTGATCGGGTGGATCGCGGTGACCGGCCACATCACCCTGATGCCGGTCCTCCTCTTTCTCATCATCTTCATGTGGACCCCGCCGCACTTCTGGGCACTCGCCCTGTTCGTGCAGATCGACTACTCCAAGGCGGGCATTCCGATGATGCCGGTCGTGGCGGGCGAACGCTCGACCCGGCGGCAAATTCTGGCTTACGCGCTCGTGCTTCTGCCGCTCTCGATGACGCCCTGGTTCATCGGCGGTACCGGTCTGGTGTACGGCGCTTCCGCGTTCCTGCTCAGCGGAATGTTCCTGTGGCTGTCGATCAAGGTGGGTCTGCGGACGGCCGAACCCGGCGACGGCATGAAGCCGGAGAAGCGCCTGTTCGCCTATTCGATCTTCTATCTGTTCATCCTGTTCGCGATGCTGGTCGCCGACCGCTTCGCGACCATCTATGGCCTGCAAGCATGACCCAGCCCTTCGACAACCGCCCGCTCACCGCCGCCGAGACGGACGCACTGCGCGCCCGCCAGCGTGAGCGCAACAAGGTGATGGGACTGATCCTCGGCTTCCTCGTGATCCTGTTCTTCGCGATCTCGATCGTGAAGATCACCGCCAAGCCCGAACACGCTCCGGCCGAAGGCGCCGAGCAGATGGAGCACTCCTGATGGCCATGGCGCTCGAAGGTGCTACGCGGCGCAACCGCAAGGTTGCCGCTATTGCGGCCAGCGGCGCGCTCGCCATGCTCGGCCTCGGCTATGCCTCGGTGCCGCTCTACCGCATGTTCTGCCAGGCCACCGGCTTCAACGGCACGACCCAGCGCGCGACGGCGGCGCAGGCCGCCGGCGTGAAGGTCACCGCGCGCCCGATCACGATCCGCTTCGATGGCAACGTCACCAAGGGCATGCCGTGGGAGTTCAGGCCCGAGCAGGTGACGCAGGACGGGCATATCGGCGAGCGCAAGATGGCATTCTTCATCGCGAAGAACACGTCGGGTCGCCCCATCGTCGGACGCGCGATCTACAACGTGACGCCCGAGCAGACCGGGGCCTACTTCCACAAGATCCAGTGCTTCTGCTTCAACGAGCAGCGGCTCGAGCCGGGCGAGCAGGTGCGCATGCCGGTCATCTACTACGTCGATCCCGATATGCTGACCGATCCCAACGCCAAGGACGTGGGCGAGATCACGCTGTCCTACACCTTCACGGAAGCCGCCGACAGCACCGCTCCAGTGCCTCCCAAAAACAAGTAGGAAAGCCTCTGGACCGCGCCGCGCGGCCTCGATAAAGGCGTTTGCAAACAAGCTGAATCGTGCCTGCGCGGTGCGTTTCGCCAAGTCCCAAGCTGATGGGGGTTAGAAGAAGAACATGGCCGGCACCAAGAACCACGATTACCACATCCTGCCGCCTGATATCTGGCCGATCGTCGGCGCCTTCTCGGCGCTCACGATGACGAGCGGCGGGGTGTTTGCCATGCACGGCATGGCCGGCGGCAAGATCGCGCTGTGGCTCGGCGTCTTCGGCGTCGCGCTCACCATGTTCTCGTGGTGGGGCAACGTGATCAAGGAAGCGCATGCGGGCGATCACACGCCGGTCGTGCAGCTTCACCAGCGCTATGGCATGATCCTGTTCATCGCTTCGGAAGTGATGTTCTTCGTCGGCTGGTTCTGGGCCTTCTTCGATTTCTCGCTGTTCCCCAACGAGCTGGCTGAAGTGGTCGGCGGCAAGTGGCCGCCCAAGGGCATCGAAGCGGTGATGAACCCGTTCGACCTGCCGCTGCTCAACACGCTGATCCTGCTCTGCTCGGGCACCACCCTCACCTGGGCGCACCACGCGCTGATCCACGGCAACCGCGAAGGCCTCAAGACCGGCCTCTGGGCTACCATCGCGCTTGGCCTGCTGTTCAGTTCGATCCAGGCCTACGAATACATGCACGCGCCGTTCCCCTTCGGCGAGAACACCTACGGCTCGGCATTCTACATGGCGACCGGCTTCCACGGCTTCCACGTCATCGTCGGCACGATCTTCCTGATCGTCTGCCAGTGGCGCGCCTATGCCGGCCACTTTACCCCGCGCCAGCACTTCGGTTTCGAAGCGGCCGCGTGGTACTGGCACTTCGTCGACGTCGTGTGGCTGTTCCTCTTCGTCGCCATCTACGTCTGGGGCGGCTGGGGCGCGCCGATCGAGTGATCGGTCCCCGGTGACAGACAGCACCGACCAGAACACGAAAGGGCAGGGCGGTCTTACCCGCGCTGCCCTTTTCGGTTTGTGCCCTCGCTGCGGCGCGCGCACGCTGTGGGATGCGCCAGCGGGCTTTGCCCCGGCATGTCGAGGCTGTGGGTTGCCGTTTGCCGAATATGAACCGCGCGGGCGGGGTCTCTATTTCGTGCTGCTACCACTGATAGCTCTCATGATCGCAGCGGCTCTGAGGCTCGATGATCTGCTGCATCCGCCTTTGTGGCTTATCCTGGGTCTGATCGTTGCGGTCGTACCTGCGGTGATCATCGGCGCGATCCGGTTGATGAAGGCAGTGTTCTTGTTGGCACGCCTGCGCGCGGCGGGAGTTGTGGCGTGAAGCGTATTCCGATCGTGTCGACGCTGATTGTGCTGATCGCGGTCGGGGTGATGCTCCGGCTCGGCTTCTGGCAGCTTGAGCGGCTGGGCGAGAAGGAAGCGATGCTGGCGCGCTATGAGGCGGCACAGGCAACGGGTGGCGAAGTGCGCTGGCCTGAAGCGCCTTCCACCATGCAGCGCGCGCTCTATCATCGCAGCCGTCTCGATTGTCGCGCCGCCGACACGCCGACGACGCTTTCGGGCCGCTCTGCCAAGGGCGAGGCCGGGCTTGCCCATGTGGTGACCTGCATTGATGCAGAAGGGGCGAGGCGGCAGGTCGTGCTCGGCTGGTCGCGCGATCCTGCCGCGCCTGCGTGGAGCGGCGGCGTTGTCACCGGCTGGATCGCGCCGGGGCCGCGCCTCGTGGCTGATCCGCCTCAGGCGGGGCTCGATGCCAACGCGCGACCCGATCCCAAGGACATCCCCAACAACCACCTCGCCTATGCCGTGCAGTGGTTCTTCTTCGCGGGGGTGGCGCTGGTGATCTATGCGCTGGCGCTGCGCAAGCGGCTGCACGAGCGGACACCTCGGCAGGATGGTCTTCAATGAAACTGTCTTCGGCCCGGACTTGATCCGGGCCTTGGCTTTCTTCCGTTGAGCGCCGCGCCGGAGGAACAGCCCAGCCCCGTGTCAAGCACGGGGCGACGATGGTTGGGCGAGGGGCGCATCGAGGTTGGAATGCGGACCTCTGCGCAATGCCAAATCCGCATCCGCCTCCCCCGCATTCCCCAAATCCTTGCGCCCCGCGCCCCCTGCGGCTAACCGGCAGCGCCATGAAGTACGTCAGCACCCGGGGCAGCGCGCCCTCGCTCGATTTCGAGGGCGTGACCCTCGCCGGCCTCGCATCGGACGGCGGGCTCTATGTGCCCGAGCGCTGGCCGACCTTTACGCAAGCCGAAATCGCCGCGATGGCGGGTCTGCCCTACGCCGAGCTTGCGGCGAAGGTCATGCAGCCCTTCGTGGGCGACTGCATCACGCCCGAGCGCCTTCTGGAGTTGACGCGCGAAGCCTATGGCCGCTTCTCCCATGCCGCTGTCACGCCGCTGGTGCAGCTCGATGAGCGGCAGTGGCTGCTCGAGCTGTTCCACGGCCCCACGCTGGCGTTCAAGGACGTGGCGCTCCAGCTGCTCGGCCTGCTGTTCGAGGAATTCCTCGGCCGCCGCGACGATCACTTGACGATCTTCGGCGCAACCTCCGGCGATACCGGCTCGGCGGCGATCGATGCCGTGGCGGGCCGCGCCAAGGTCGATATCTTCATGCTCCACCCGCATGGCCGCGTGTCCGATGTGCAGCGCCGCCAGATGACCACGGTGCTCGCGCCCAACGTCCACAACATTGCCATCGACGGCAGCTTCGACGATGCGCAGGCGATGGTGAAGCGCATGTTCAACGACCATGCGATGACCAGCCGCTTCGGCATCGCTGCGGTCAATTCGATCAACTGGGCACGGCTCATGGCGCAGGTGGTCTACTACTTCGCCGCCGCGCTGCAGCTCGGCGCGCCCGAGCGCCGCGTGGCCTTCAGCGTGCCGACCGGCAACTTCGGCGATGTCTTCGCGGGCTACGTCGCCGCGCAGATGGGCCTTCCCATCGAGCGCCTGATCGTTGCGACGAACATCAACGACATCCTCCACCGCGCGCTCTCCACCGGCGACTACTCGGCGGGCACGGTGACGCCGACTGCCGCGCCTTCGATGGACATCCAGGTCTCCTCCAACTTCGAGCGGCTGCTCTACGATGCAGGCGGGCGCGATGGCGCAGCGATGGCAGCGCAAATGCGCGAGTTCGAAGCGACCCGGGCGATGCAGCTCACCAATGCGCAGCGCGAGAATACGGCGAAGCTGTTCACCAGCACCCGCGCCGATGCCGCACAAATGGCGCAGGCCATGCGCTGGGCCTACGAGGCCTGCGGCGAAGTGCTCGATCCGCATACCGCGATCGGCCTCCATGCGGCGCGCGTGGCCGAGGGGCTGGGCCCCGATGTGCTGGTGGTGACGCTCGCCACGGCGCACCCTGCCAAGTTCAGCGATGCAGTCGAACGCGCGACCGGCGTGCGCCCCGGCCTGCCCGCACGCGTCGGCGATCTCTTCGTGCGCGAGGAAGCCTATACGCGCCTGCCCGGCGACTACGACACCGTCGCAGCGTGGATCGCCGAGCGCGCGACACCTCGGGCGGGATAAGTGGCCGCGCTCGATCTTCAGGCGAAGCTGATGGTCGGGCCGGGCTGGGACCAGTTCGGCCTCATCGACAGCGGCGACGGGCGCAAACTCGAGCGCTACGGCCCCTACCGCTTCATCCGCCCCGAACCGCAGGCGATGTGGGCGCCCCGGCAGGCCGTTTGGGATGCCCACGGCGAATTCGTCCCCGGCTCCGACGAGGACGGCGGCGGGCGCTGGACTTATGTGAGGCCCGTCCCGCGCGAAGGCTGGCCGCTGGCATGGCGCGGGATCGGCTTTACCGCGCAGTGCACGCCCTTTCGCCACCTCGGCTTCTTCCCTGACATGGCGCCGGTGTGGGACTGGATGGGGGAACGGCTGGAAGGAAAAGCGGACGCGAGCACGCTCAATATGTTCGGCTATACCGGCGTCGGCACGATGGCGCTCTCGCGCTTCGGCCCGGTGACGCATGTCGATGCCTCGAAGAAGGCCGTCGCCCAGGCGCGCGCCAATGCGGCCGTTGCGGGCCTCGAGGATCGTCCGGTGCGCTGGATCGTCGACGATGCCGCCAAGTTCGCCGCGCGCGAGGTGCGACGCGGGCGGCGCTATGACGGGATCATCCTCGATCCGCCGAAGTTCGGGCGCGGGCCGGAAGGCGAGGTCTGGCGGCTGGAGGAAAACCTCCCCGCCCTCATCGCCGATTGCGCGCGGCTGCTCGATGCGGACAGCCGCTTCCTCTTCCTCACCGTCTACGCCGTGCGCATGTCTTCGCTCGCAATCGGCGGGCTGCTGGCAGAGGCGCTGGCGGGGCTGCCGGGCACGGTCGAACATGGCGATCTTGCCATCAGGGAAGACGGCGAGAATGGACGCATCTTGCCCACCGCGATCTTCGCGCGCTGGTCCAACCGTGAAACATAAGCAAAACTGAAGCCCCGCCGCACTGGACACGGGCGCTGCGGGGTGTCAGAGGCGCGCCCCGTGAACGATAGCCTCATCCTCGAAGTCGCCAATATCGAAACCGATGTCCTCACCGGGATCTATTCGGAGGAGACCGGGCGTCCGCAGCCGCTGCGCATCTCGATCTCGGCGGCGCTTGCCCCGCAGGACCACTACACCCCCGATTGTCCGCTCACCGCGAGCAAGAACTATATGGACCTCAAGCACGCGGCGACCGAAGGCCTGCCCAAGGGTGTCCATTTCCAGCTGATCGAATCGGTGGCAGATCACATCTGCGAAACGCTCTTCCTGCAGGACAAGCGTGTGCAGCGCGTCACGGTGAAGATCGTCAAGCTGGCGATCAGCGAGCGGGGTGAGGAAATCGGCATGACGCTTACCCGGCACCGGCGCGATTGATGACGGAAACTGCGGCACGCCCGCTTGCCCTTGTCACCGGCGGCTGGCGGCGGATCGGCGCAGCCATCGCAAGCGCGCTGGCCCATGCGGGCTATGATCTCGCGCTCCATGCGCATAGCTTCGCAACGCACGATGCAGCCTTCACAGCCGAATTGACGGATCTCGGCGCTGCGGTCTTCCCTCTGGCGGCGGATCTTTCAGACGCCGAGGCGGCTAGCCGACTGCCGGGCGAGGCGAAGGTGCTGGCCGGGCGCGCGCCGACACTGCTGGTAAACTGCGCAGCCCTGTTCCGCGAGGATTCCGCGGCGACCGTGACGGCTGCAATGCTCGACGAACACCTTGCAGTGAACCTGACCGCGCCGGTGCTCCTCACCCGCGCGCTCGCCGAAATCGCCGGCGACGACGCTGCGGTCGTCCACATCCTCGACCAGCGCGTGATCAATCCGGTGCCGGATCAGCTGAGCTACACGCTCTCCAAGCAGGCGCTCCATGCCGCCGTGCGCACCCTCGCGCGCAGCCTTGCACCACGCATGCGGGTCAACGCCGTCGCGCCGGGGCTCACCCTGCCGACGCCGGACTATACCGAAGAGCAGTGGCTCCGCCTCACCGCGCTGATGCCGCTGGAGCGACTGGCCAGCCCCGATGACATCGCCGATGCCGTGGTGTTTCTAGCACATGCCCGCACCGTAACGGGCCAGACTATTTTTGTTGATGGTGGCGCGCACCTTGAATCTTTCGCGCGAGACTTCGTATACCTCGAGGCATGAGTTGCACGCCGTCGCCCCTGATTGATCGCTTCGCGCGCCGCATCACCTATCTGCGGCTCTCGCTCACCGACCGGTGCGATCTGCGCTGCGCCTATTGCATGCCCGAGCGCATGACCTTCCTTCCTCGCGCCGAAGTGCTCACGCTGGAAGAGCTGCACGAAGTCGCGCTCGCCTTCATCGCGCGCGGCGTGCGCAAGATCCGGCTGACCGGCGGAGAGCCCCTGGTGCGCCGCGACATGATGCAGCTGGTCCGCGCACTGGGCCGCAAGCTGGATGATGGCAGCCTCGACGAACTGACCCTCACCACCAACGGCACGCGCCTTGCTGAATTTGCCGACGATCTCGCGGCGGCGGGCGTCAAGCGCATCAACGTCTCGCTCGATACGATGGACCGCGCCAAGTTTGCCGAGCTCACCCGGCGCGACAGTCTGCCGCAGGTGCTCGAAGGCATCGCCGCGGCCAAGGCGGCGGGGATCAGGATCAAGCTCAATGCGGTGGCGCTCAAGGGCATCAACGAGCATGAGCTGCCCGACCTGATCGCCTGGGCGCACGGCGAGGGCCATTCGGTTACGCTGATCGAAGTCATGCCATTGGGCGAAGTCGAGGGCGACCGCTTCGATCACTATCTGCCGCTCGATGCCGTGCGCCGCGATCTGGAAGCGCGCTGGACGCTGACCGCCAGTGAAGCCCGCACCGGCGGTCCCGCGCGCTATGTCGATGTGGCCGAGACCGGCGGGCGGCTCGGCTTCATCACCCCGCTGACGGGCAACTTCTGCGAGGGCTGCAACCGCGTGCGCGTCACTGCCACCGGCCAGCTCTTCATGTGCCTCGGCGGCGAGGGCAAGGTCGATCTGCGCGCCGCGCTGCGGTCCGAAAATCCCGAAGCGGCCATGGCCGATGCCTTCGCCCGCGCGATGGGCGAGAAGCCCGAACGCCACGCCTTCGTGATTGACAAGCCCGGCGCCGCCCCCGCGCTCGCGCGCCACATGTCGATGACGGGCGGCTGAGATGCCCGCGAAACTGGTGTTCCTCGGCCGGCTGGAAGACATCGCCGGCATGGGCGAACTTGCGGTGACGCCCGGACCGCTGGAGCAAGTGCTCACCACGCTCGATCCGGCGCTGGCCGTCGAACTCCTCGGCGAACGCGTGCGCATGGCGCTCAACGGCGCACTGCTGGGCGATAGCGACGCGGTCGTGCTGGCGGAGGGGGACGAACTCGCCTTCCTCCCGCCCGTCAGCGGGGGCTGAACAATATGCTTCGCACTCCTCCCCCGTTCGTGTCGAGCGAAGTCGAGACACCAGACGCCGCATTTGGTGTCTCGACTTCGGGTCTTCGACCCGAAGTTTATCCCGAGCGTGTCGAGGGGCTCGACACGAACGGACGTTGGGTGAGCCGGAGCGAACACGGCGCATGGCATGTCTGACGTCCGCCTGCTCGACGAAGCCTTCTCCCCGCCCGAGGAAATGGCCGCCTTCACTTCCGCGCATCCGCAAGCCGGCGGCCTCGTCAGCTTCCTCGGCCAAGTGCGCGCCGAACCCGGGCCCCATGCGGTCGAGGCGCTGGAACTCAAGCACTACGCCGCGATGACGCTGCCCGGCATGGAAGCGCTCGCCGCCGCGACCCGCGCCCGCTGGGCGCTCGATGGCCTGCTGATCATCCACCGCTACGGCGTGATGCATCCCGGCGACCCCATCGTCCTCGTCGCCGCCGCCGCGCGCCACCGCCGCGATGCCTTTGCCGCGGCGGACTTCGCGATGGACCACCTGAAAAGCCAGAGCTGGTTCTGGAAGCGCGAGAAAACCGCCGCCGGCTGGCGCTGGATCGAGCCCCGGCCCGACGACCACCGCGACCTCGCGCGCTGGTAGGTGCCTAGAGCACTTTCCGACCAATCTTGCTCACCGTGACGGAGCCGATTTTGGCCCAGCGCGAGGCGCGAGGAGGGAGCTATG